>JBOHWJ010000586.1:0-12329 GCA_050736495.1 Binataceae bacterium (SeqCode)
GCTTCACCTGATCGTGAGCGGCCGGGTGCAGGGAGTGTTCTTCCGGCAATCGGCCATGAATAAGGCGCGTGGCCTTGGTCTCACGGGCTGGGTGCGTAACCGTGTAAACGGGTCGGTTGAGATTGTGGCCGAGGGCCACGGCGAAGATTTGAAGGCGCTGCTGGCTTGGGCGCATCATGGCCCGCCGGCCGCGCGGGTCGACCGAGTGGCGGCGGAATGGAGCCGATTTACCAATGAATTTACCGGTTTCAGAGTTCGATAAGAGCAGCGCAGAGGCCACAAATTGCGGCCCTTTCGCATTGGGGAGCTATTAACTATACTTCATCCTGGCACTTGCATTTATCGATACTGCTTTGCTTAGCATAGACATACCGTTCAGGGATTCTGTAGCGTTTAGAGGAGTGTTGATCCATGGCTATACCACCTGAGGCGGCAGGACACGCCGCTGAATCCTCAGGTCTTGCCGGCGGCGGAGCGGCGCATAAGCCGGCCTCCCGCCGCGACAGTATCGTAATTCGGTTCGCCGGCGACTCTGGCGACGGTATGCAGTTGGTGGGGATGCAGTTCACTGCGGAATCCGCCTTCGCGGGTAATGATATCGCCACCTTTCCGGACTTTCCGGCCGAAATCCGCGCCCCTACGGGAACCTTGGCCGGCGTTAGCGGCTTCCAACTCAACTTCTCCAGCAACGAGATCTTCACTCCCGGTGATGAGCCCAACGTGCTGGTGGCGATGAACCCGGCGGCGCTCAAGGTCAATCTCGATGATCTGCCCGCTAATGCCGTGTTGATCGTCGACAAAGAGGCCTTCACCGAGGCCAACCTGAAGCGCGCCGGCTACAAGTCCAATCCGCTCAACGATCATTCGCTGGACAAGTACCAGGTTTTCAAAGTGGACGTGACTAAGCTCACGTCGGCCGCGCTGCATGACAGCGGACTCAACAATCGTGCGGTCTTCCGCTGCCGCAATATGTTCGTGTTGGGGATGGTGTCGTGGCTTTATCAGCGGCCCATCGAGACCACCATCAAGTGGCTGGAAAACCGTTTCAAGAAGACCCCGGAACTCGTCGGCGCCAACCTGAAGGTGCTCAAGGCCGGCTTCAATTACGGCGAAACCACGGAGATGTTCGCGAGCGCGTACGAGGTACAGCCCGCGCGCATCGCGGCCGGCGTCTACCGCAATATCACCGGCAACAGCGCGGCCGCGATCGGTTTCGTCGCGGCGGCGGTGAAGGCCGGCCGTCCGCTATTCCTGGGTTCCTATCCGATCACGCCGGCCAGCGACATTTTGCATGATCTCGCGGGTTACAAGAATTTTCCGGTTTATACCTTTCAGGCCGAGGATGAAATCGCGGGTGTCGCGTCCGCCATCGGCGCATCCTTCGGCGGCGCTATCGCGATCACAACCACTTCCGGCCCCGGCATGAATCTCAAGGCCGAGGCGGTTGGACTCGCGGTAAAAACTGAGCTTCCGCTGATTATCACCGACATTCAACGTGCCGGGCCGTCCACCGGAATGCCCACCAAACCGGAGCAGGCCGACCTGCTGATGGCGATGTACGGACGCCACGGCGAATCGCCGATTCCGATTCTCGCCGCGGCCACGCCGGCGGATTGTTTCGAATGCGCTTACGAGGCGGTGCGGATTGCGGTCAGATATATGACTCCGGTGATTCTGCTGACCGATGGTTTTCTGGCCAACGGCGCCGAGCCGTGGCTGCTGCCCGACATCGATAAGCTGCCACCGGTGAAAGTCGAGTTTCGCACCGACCCTGAAGGCTTCATGCCTTATATCCGCGACCCCGAGACGTTGGCGCGGCCGTGGGCGGTGCCGGGAACACCCGGGCTGGAACATCGCCTTGGCGGTCTCTCGACTGAGGATCAGACTGGCAACATCAGCTATTCGCCCGCCAACAACGAATTGATGGTGCGGACACGCGCGCGCAAGGTTGCGGGTATCGCCAAGGAGATTCCGCCGGCGCCGATTTTCGGCGACGAGCAGGGCGGGGACCTGGTGGTGCTCGGATGGGGATCGACCTACGGCTCGATTCGCGAGGCGGTCAAGCAGATGCGCGAGAAGGGCAGGAGCGTCTCGCACATACATCTGCGCTACCTCAATCCGCTGCCGAGCGATCTCGGCGAAAAACTCCGCCGTTTCAAGAAAGTGATGGTGGCGGAGATGAACATGGGACAATTGCTCAAGATGGTGCGCGCCGATTATCTGGTCGATGCGATCGGCTGCAACAAGATACAGGGCCGCCCGTTCAAGGTAAGCGAGCTAACGAGCCGAATCGGACGCGCCCTGGAGGGTTGATCAAATGGCTACCGCGCTGACCCGCAAGGATTTCGTTTCCGACCAGGAAGTGAGGTGGTGCCCCGGCTGCGGGGATTACGCCATTCTCGCGCAAGTGCAAAAGGTAATGCCGGAGTTTGGCATTCCGCGCGAGAACGTGGTCTTCATTTCGGGCATCGGTTGTTCCAGCCGCTTCCCGTATTACATGAACACCTACGGATTTCATACGATCCATGGCCGCGCCCCGGCTATCGCGACGGGACTCAAGGTGACACGCCCGGAACTCGACGTATGGGTGGTGACGGGTGACGGCGACGGACTCTCGATCGGCGGCAATCACCTGATTCATGTGCTGCGCCGCAACGTCGACCTCAAAATTCTGCTCTTCAACAACCGCATCTACGGATTGACCAAGGGCCAGTATTCGCCGACCTCCGAAGTCGGCAAGGTCACGAAGTCGACGCCGCTGGGATCGGTCGATTTCCCCTTCAACCCAATCACGATCGCCCTCGGCGCGCATGCGACCTTCGTCTCGCGCACCGTCGACGTCGAGCAGAAGCATCTAGGCGATACGATTAAGCGCGCACACGCCCATCGCGGCGCGTCGTTCATTGAGATTCTGCAGAACTGCAACATCTTCAACGACGGCGCCTTCAACGAGTTGAGCGACCGCCAAATCAAGGCCGACCATCAACTGGTGCTCGAGCACGGCAAGCCGCTCGTCTTCGGCAAGGATCGCGACCGTGGCATCCGAATGAACGGTAACCGCGCCGAAGTCGTGACGCTCGGCAATGGTGTCAGCGAGAGCGATCTCGTGGTGCATGACGAGACCAACCTGTCGCTCGCCTTCATGCTGGCGAACTTCGAGGCGCCGATGCCGACGCCAATTGGCGTGTTCTACGCAGTGTCGCGCCCGACCTACGACGGTGCGCTCAACGCGCAGTTGGCGGACGCGAAAGCGAAAATGGGCGCGGGCGATGTCAAGTCGTTACTCCATCGCGGCGACACCTGGACGGTTGACTGATCGCCCGATTCTCGCAAGGGACAGATGAAGAAGGCCCGGGGCGTCAGAGCCACCGGGCCTTTTGATTTGCGGCGATGGACTAAGCCGGATCTGCTTCAGGCCTGGCAGCCGTAGACCTGCATCACATTCTCGCCCAGCACTTTCGTCCGTGCCGGCTCGGGCAGCTTGCCTGCCAGCTCCTCCAGCTCCTTGATGTAATCGCCGGTATGGTCGGCGTGCGGGAAATCCGAGGCCCAGAAAAATTTGTCCGCGCCTATGAGGTCGACCATCGCGGGCAGCGAATGCTCGTCGGGGTCGGCGGAGATCCAGCAGTTGCGTTTGAAATAGAAACTGGGCTTTTCCTTGAGCGGCACCGAACGTCCCACCGCGCTGTCGAAAACCGCGTCGAGACGGTCGAGCCAGTAGCTGATCCAGCCGGCGCCGACTTCGAGCAGCACCAGCTTGAGTTGCGGGAATTTGTCGAAGGTGCCGTACTGGAAAAAACTCGTGAAGGCGTGGCGGACCGCGTCGGCGGCGGTGACGTTGAGAAAAAATCCCTGGTCGCGGATGTACTGGCGATCATAACGGCCCGGCAGCGCCCAGGTCGGTTCGAGTGACGGATGAAGCCCGAGCGGGACGCCGAGTTCCTGCGCCTTGGCGAACACCACGTCATGGTCCGGATGCGCGTGGGGCTTGCGCGTCATCGTGAATTGCACTACCCATCCCCCCTTGCACCCGTCCTTGACCGCGCGTTCGAGCTCGCGCGCCGCGGCGGCGGGATCGCCGAGCGACAGATGCGCGACCGGAATCAGGCGGCCGCCGCTGTCTTTGCAGAAATCCGCAATCCAACGGTTGTAGGCGCGGGTGCAGGCCTGCACGATATCCGGGTCAGTTGATTCGGTCTCGTACATCAGACTGAGCGTCGGGTAAATGAAGGCCGCGTCCAGTCCTTCGGCGTCGAGACGCTGGACACGCTCCTTCGCGTTCATCGCGCCGAGCGGGTTGATCGCGCCGAATTCGAGCTTGCCTTTGGGCAGACGGTTGCGATCCATCTCGCCCATCGCGGCCAGCACGCCGAGCATCGAGCCGCGCATGAATTTCGACGGCTGTCCGCCGACTTCGACATACTGGATGCCTTTATCGTCGCGCTTGATGCGCACGGCGTAGGGTTTGTACTTCTGCTCGATGTAGTTGTCCCAGAGGTCGGCGGGTTCGACAATATGGCCGTCGGCGTCGACGGCGCCCTGGTACTTGAGTTTTCGGATTCCTTCAGCGCGACTAGTCATGGCGATACCTCGATTCAACTGTGATTGTAACCGGGACTGAGATCGAAGTATCGCATCGGGGCCTTTACGCGCAACGCCGGAGAACGCGGCAGCCGGGACGACGTTCAAGTGATTGGCGGCATTTCGCGCCAGCCTGCTAGGATAGGCACGCGGAGGAAGCCATGACCTGGCAGGAAGAGCTCAATGAAATACGCCGGCGCGTCGATCTCGCCAAGCAGATGGGCGGTGCTGAAAATATCAAGCGCCAGCACGATGGCGGCAAACTCACGGTTCGCGAACGTGTCGACCGCTTACTCGACCCCGCTTCGTTTCACGAATACGGCGCGCTCGCCGGCTCGACCAAATACGAAGACGGCAAGCTGGTGGAATTCCGGCCGGCCAACTTCGTGCTGGGAACCGGCACGATCAATGGCCGGCGCGTAGTTGTGGGCGGCGACGATTTCACGGTGCGCGGCGGCGCGTCTGACGCCTCGATTCACAGCAAGCAGGTGTGGGGTGAATTGCTCGCGCATGAGCTCAGGATGCCGATCGTGCGCCTGGTGGACGGTTCGGGTGGCGGCGGCAGCGTGCGCTCGATGGAAACGGTCAAGGCCACTTACGTTCCGGCCAATCCCGGCTGGGACGTGGTCGTCAAGGTGCTGTCGGAAGTGCCGGTAGTGGCGGGGTGCATGGGTTCGGTCGCCGGGCTTGGCGCGGCGCGTGTCGCGGCGTCGCACTTCTCGGTGATGGTGCGCGGGTCGAGCCAGCTCTTCGTCGCGGGGCCTCCGGTGGTGAAGTTCGGTGTGAGCGAGGATCTCACCAAGGAGGAACTGGGCGGCTCGCATATCCACGCGTATATCAGCGGCGCAGTCGACAATGAGGCCGAAAGCGAAGAGGAGGCGTTCGCGATGATGCGGCGCTTCCTGTCGTATCTGCCGCAGAACGTGTGGCAAGTGCCGCCGCGCGTCAAAGTTCAGGACGATCCGAATCGGCGCGAGGAGGAATTGATCGACCTGGTGCCGCGCAACCGCCGCCACGGTTACGACGCGCGCCATATGCTCGAGCTGATCCTCGACCGCGGCAGTTTCTTCGAAATCGCGCCATTCTTCGGCGGCTCGCTGATTACCGGGTTCGCGCATCTCGACGGCTTCCCGGTCGGCGTGATGGCCAACGATCCGTACGTGATTGGCGGTTCGCTCGACGCTTCCGCCTCGGACAAGATGATTCGCTTCGTCGACATGTGCGACAGCTTTCATCTGCCGGTGGTCAACTTTGTCGATCAGCCCGGCTTCCTCATCGGCCGCGACGCCGAGATGACGGGAACCATACGTCATGGTGTGCGCGCGCTCTACGCGGTTTTCCAGGCGGAAATACCATGGGTCGCGATCATGGTGCGCCGCGCGTTCGGTGTTGCCGGCGCCGGTCATGGCCGCACCACCGGGCTCAACTTCCGTTACGCGTGGCCGTCGGCGGATTGGGGTTCGCTTCCGCTCGAAGGGGGCATCGAGGCGGCCTACAAGCGCGACCTCGCGGCGGCGGCTGATCCGGAGAAACTGCGGCGTGAACTCGAGCAGCGTTTCAACGCGATCCGTTCGCCGCTGCGCACCGCCGACATGTTCGGAATCGAAGAGATAATCGATCCGCGCGATACGCGGCGGCTGCTGATCGAATGGGCGCATCAGGCATACGAAATCGTGCCGACGCAACTCGGGATTCGCACGCGCACGATGCGTCCATAGCGTGGCGGCGCCATTTCCCGCCGTCCGCCATCGCGGCCCGGGCTCCCGGGGGGAGCAGCGGGTTCGTATACGGTGGCGAACACGCGGATTATATCTTGCCGTACGCGCCAGGCCGCGGACGACGCGCATCCGCGAGGCGAACGACGTTCTCCAGTTGTTTAACGGAAAGGAACTCAACTTGACGGAATTGCGCAGCCCCGCAGTGGGCAAAGTGCTCAGGATGTCGGTCGCGCCGGGTGTCGAAATCGAACGCGGCCAGGAATTGATGGTGATTGAGTCGATGAAGGTAGAGATACCGATCAAGGCCAATGCCTCGGGACGGGTCACGGAAGTTCACGTCAAGGTTGGCGACCACGTGCAGCGTAACCGCGTGCTGGTTCGGGTCGAAGCTTGAAACGCCGAGGCATTTCGCCGTCGAGCCGCATCGATGCAGGCTAAAGTTCGATACGCCCTGATATTCGCGGTGCTGTCATACTTCATAGGCGTCGCGCTTGGTTCGCGCGTCGATTCGCGTTTCGCAGTGGGCGGCGTAATATTGCCGTGGGGCGCCGGCGTCTATGCGCTCAACACGCGCGAGCGCAAGGAAGATTCAGTGACGATTACGGTCGAGAGCCGCCTTATGCGCATGGATCAGGGCGCCGCACTCGCGGCGGCCAGCGTTTCCGCCGACACTCTCGCGACTGACGCGAGCTTCGACTTGACCGGCACGCCTACAGATTAGAGTGCCGCCGCGTAGCCGTCATCCGCCGCGGAATCAAGGGCGGTTGCCCCAGCGCTCGAAGAAGGTGACTTCGGCGGCGGGCTTCCGCGCCGGCCGATCCCATCGCCCCTGCGGGTACCCCATCGGAATCAGGACCTCGTTGGCATAGTTGTCCGGTACGCCGAGCAGTTGGTCGATTTCCCGGCCGAACACATGGTGTAGCCCGGTGATAGAAGTGCCGAGGCCGTGGCCGCGCGCCGCAAGGCACAGGTTCTGCACTGCCGGGTAAATCGAACCGTACATCGGGCGGCCCGCGCGCGCCGCGTCGTTATAACGTTTCACGCACGCGAAGATCAGCACCGGCGCCTGCGCCAGGTGATTGGCGAGGTAGTTGGCCGACTTGAGGCTCCTGCCCTCGGGCGTGTCGGGCTGCGTATGCAGCGCGAGCCGCTTCCCGGGAGTCAGGTAGTGGGCTTGCCACGCCTGCTTGTAGCGCTCCGCTACGAAGTGCTTGGTCTCGGCTTCGGTGACGACGACGAAAATCCACGGCTGGCGGTTACTGTTGGACGGGCTCATCGTCGCCGCTTCAATAATCTTCAGGATGATCTCGCGCGGTACTGGGTCGGGCTTCAGCCGGCGCATCGCGCGCGTCGTATAGAGTGCTTCGTAGAGGTCGAATTGATGATGGCCGTACATGCGCGGCAAGCTAGCAGATGTACGCCGCGCATTTGAAGCTGCGCTGTCCGCCTTCGATGGCCTCAGAAAAGGAAGCGCCGGAGAGGGCCGCATGCGCGGCCGTCGCCGGCGCCGATGACTGGTTAGCAGTCGCGGATCCGCGCTCAGCCGCCCTTGGCCAGCCCGAGCACGCGCTCGCCGATAACGTTGCGCTGAATCTCGCTGGTGCCGGCGCCGATGGTCATGCCGCGTGCCGCCAGCATGCGATACGACCATTTGCCGGCGTCGAGCGCGAACGGCGCCTCGTAGATCATCTGGCTGTAAGGCCCCAGCAGCTCCATCGCGTATTTCTGGATGCGGACGTTGAGTTCGCTGTACGCGACCTTCTGAATCGAGCTTTCCGGTCCCGGCGTGAGCCCTTTGAGTTCGCGCGTAAACTGGCGCAGGCCGGTGTATTTTATCGCCGCGGCCTCGCACATGAACTCGGCGATTTTCTGGCGCACGTTGGAGTCGTCCCAGGCGATGGCGCCGTTGCGCTTGACGGTCGTGGCCAGATGCGCCAACTCGATGACGATCTCCGTCATGTCGCGCGCCCGCCGCTCGTACATCAGCGAAGTCAGCGCGACCAGCCAGCCCTGGTTCTTCTCACCGACGATATTTTTTTTGGGTACGCGCACGTCCTCGAAGAACATCTCGTTGAAGCCGCGGTCGCCGGTCATCTGCACCAGCGGGCGCACGGTGATGCCGGGGCTGTGCATATCAACCAGCAGGTAGGTGATGCCCTTATGCTTGGGCGCGTCGGGATCGCTGCGAACCAGCAGGAAGCACATGTCCGCGTGATGCGCGTCCGAGGTCCATACCTTTTGCCCATTGACGACGAAGTAGTCGCCGTCTTCGACCGCGCGCGTCTGCAGCGACGCCAGGTCCGATCCGGAGTTCGGTTCGGAATAGCCTTGGCACCAGATTTCCGCCGCCGAGAGCATCCGCGGCAGATACCGCTTGCGTTGCTCCTCGGTGCCCCAATGCATCAAGGTGGGACCGACCAGCCGGATGCCCTGACTGTTGATCAATGCGGGCGCGCCAGCGTTCTGCAATTCCTCGCTGTAAATGAACTGTTGCGTGAGCGGCGCCGCGCGTCCGCCGTATTCCTTGGGCCATCCGATTCCGACCCATCCGCCGGCGTGCATCTTCTTATGCCATGCATGGCGCCGTTCCCATTCATCGCCTTCCTCGCCGGCCATGAACTCGACCGAGAAGGGGTACTTGCGATGGTCTTTGGGCAGGTTGGCATTGAGCCATCCTTTGAATTCCTCGCGAAACGCCTCGTCTTCTTCGCCAAATTTGAAATCCATCGTCGTTCCTCTCCGCCAGCGACGCGAAGCGCGCGCGTAGACGTACACGCGCGGATCGGAAGAGAGGCATATGGCATGCCCGGTACGGTTGGATTCTCGCATATTTGGCCGTGAGATTTCAAAATGACGACGGTCCGCGTAGGCGCCGCGGTGGGCTGGCACGAAAAGAAGAGGCGGCCCTGACGGCCGCCCGATTCCGCATGCATCAACGGCGCTTTGGCCGTTGCGCGCCTAGCCCTTGGGCAGGCCGAGAACGCGTTCGCCGATAATATTGTGCTGGATCTCGCTGGTGCCGCCCGCGATCGTGAGCGCCCGCGCCGCCAGCATCTTGTACAGCCACTTGCCGCGGTCGGGCGCGAACGGCGCCTTGTATTCCATTTGGCTATACGGCCCCAACAGCTCCATCGCGAATTTGACTATACGCAGGTTGAGTTCGCTGGTGGTGAGCTTGCCGAGCGAGCCTTCCGGTCCGGGCGGCAAGCCTTTGAGCCGCCGTGTCAGTTGGCGCAGGTTGCTGTAGCGCAGCGCCATCGCGTCGCATGCGAAGCTCGCGACTCGCTGGCGCACTTCCGTATCCTCCCACGCCGGCCTGCCGCCGCGCTTGAAGTCTTTCGCGAGCGCCGCAAGGTCCTCCACCATGCTCATCATGTCGCGCTCGGAGCTGATACCGGTGCGCTCGAACATGAGCGTGGTGACGGCGACCTGCCAGCCCTGGTTCTTTTCGCCGATGAGGTTTTTCTTCGGCACTTTCACGTCTTCGAAAAAGACTTCGTTGAAACCGCGGTCGCCGGTTATCTGCACCAGCGGACGCACGATGATACCCGGACTGTGCATGTCGACCAGCAGGTAGCTGATACCCTTGTGTTTGGGCGCATCTGGATCCGTACGGGTGAGCAGGATGCACCAGTCCGCATGTTGCGCGCCGGAGGTCCACACCTTCTGTCCGTTGACGACGAAGTAATCGCCTTCGTCGACGGCGCGTGTTTGGAGCGAAGCGACGTCGGAGCCGGCATTGGGCTCCGAATAGCCCTGGCACCAGATTTCCTCGGCCGAGAGGATCTTCGGAACGTAACGCCTCTTCTGTTCTTCGGAACCCCAATGGATCAAAGTCGGGCCGACCAACATGATGCCGAGGCCGTTGACGAGGCTCGGCGCATTGGCGCGCACCATCTCTTCGTTGTAAACGACCTGCTGCTCGAGCGTCGCGCCGCGTCCTCCATATTCCTTCGGCCAGCTCACACCGACCCATCCGGCCTCGTACATTTTGCGATGCCAGTGGCGATGGAATTCGAAGTCGGCGTCGTCAGTGCGCATGAACTCGCCCTGGAGTTCATTACGTTGATGCCATTCGCTGGGCACGTTGACCTCCAGCCATGCGCGGAAATCGCGGCGGAAAGCCTCCGCCTCTTCGCTGTAATTGAAATCCATCCAGTTCCTCCAGGTCGTTTCGGCTGCGCGCGATGGTTGCGCTTCCATCACGATTGTACAAGCTCCGCCGATTCCGCTTGAAATTGTAGCATGCGCGCGGCCGCGCGGCGATTTCAGCCTAATTGACCGTATCCGCCGCTCCGGCATAGTTTCAGTGCCATCGCGGAGACATTCAAAAGGTTTTCCAACGACTCAACATTCAAGGAGCAGGCACCATGGACACCGCCGAACTCGAAAAGCGCATAACGATTATCGAGGACGTCGAGGCGATCAAGAAACTGAAAGCGCGTTACTGCGCCGTCTGCGACGACGATCACAATCCCGACAAGATTACGACGCTGTTCGCGGAAGACGGTATCTGGGAGGGCGCCGGCGTTGGCAGTCATCAGGGACACGCGGCGATTAGCGCCCTGTTCAAGTCATTCCAGGAACGCATCAGCTTTTCGCAGCATAACGTCATGAACCCCACTATCGAGGTCGACGGCAATAGCGCGAAAGGCACATGGTACTTCCTGGGGCCGTTCACGATGCGCAAAGGTAATCGCGCGCTGTGGCTCGCGGCGCGTTACGAGGACGATTACGTCAAGGTCAACGGCGAGTGGAAGTTCAAGCATCTGCGCGCCATTGGCCGGATGTCCGCGCCGTACGAAACGGGCTGGGCCAAAAAACCGGAATAGTGGGGTAACGACATAATCCGTATCCCTCGCCGCGGCCGGCGCGCTCATCTTCGCCACGCCGCGCGGCGAACCGTAGGCACACCCGATGAAACCGCCTTCATTCGAATATCATGCGCCGGCCTCGGTCGATGAGGCGCTCAAGCTGCTCGGCCAGTACCGCGGCGAGGCGCGCATCCTGGCCGGCGGCCAGAGCCTCGTACCGTTGCTCAACTTTCGCCTCGCTAATCCCGCCGCGCTTATCGATATTAATAAAATCGGCGAATTATCCTACATCAAGGAGGATAATGGCCACGTGCGATTGGGCGCCCTTACGCGCCAGCGCGCGATCGAGTTCTCGCCCGTTGTCAATCACAGCCTGCCGCTTCTGGGCGAAGCGACCCGCATGGTTGGGCATCCGCCGACGCGCACACGTGGGACTATCGGCGGCTCCATCGCGCATGCGGATCCGGCTGCCGAGTACCCATGCGTGGTGACTGCGCTCGACGGCGAAATTGTCATTCGCGGGCCGCGCGGTGAACGCAGCGTGCATGCGGCGGAATTCTTCCAAGGTTTGATGGCGACCGCGGTCGCGGCCGGCGAGATGCTGGTCGAGGTGCGCTTGCCGGCGATGGCGGCGAATGCCGGATGGGCCTTCGAGGAATTCAGCCGGCGCCACGGCGACTTCGCGCTTGCGGCGGTTGCCGCGATGGTAACGATGGAAGGCAAGCAGTGCGCGACGGTGCGGCTGGCGGCGGCGGGCGTGGGCGCGACGCCGCTCAGGTTGCGCGCCGCCGAAGAAATCCTTAAGCGCGCGGAGCCCGGCGAAAACTTAATTGACGCCGCCGCCGCGCGCGCCGCCGAGCTGGTCGATCTCGACAGCGATATCCATGCGACCGCCGCGTACCGCCGCCACTTGACGCATACCCTCACGCGCCGCGCGCTGACGCGGGCGATCGCCCGCGCGCGCGGGCAATAAGACGGGCGAGGGGAGGGCGTGATGGCCGAACCGAGAAGAATTCGTCTCACCGTCAATGGGCAGTCGCGCGAAGGATGGGCTGAGCCGCGCCGGCTGTTGGTCGATTTTCTGCGCGAAGACCTGGCGCTCACCGGTACGCATATTGGCTGCGAGCACGGGATTTGCGGCGTCTGCACGGTGCTCTTCAACGGCGAGGCCGCGCGCTCGTGCCTGATGTTCGCGGTGCAGGCCGACGGCGCCGAG
>JBOHWJ010000587.1:0-3771 GCA_050736495.1 Binataceae bacterium (SeqCode)
GGTCGGGTTCGAGCGGTTCAGGTGGCCCGGAGTCGGGCAGGGTTTGAAGGAAGTGTCGGGGCATCGTGGCGTAGGTTATCTGTTTAAGCTGGTACTCGTTCTTAAAGTCGAGCACCGGCAGGCTCGCAAGAACGCTCTTGTCGACGTTAATCTGCCAAACCGTGATACCGCCCTCGAACCTTATGATCGAAGGAGTACCCTCCTTACCCGCGGCCGAGGTTTGAATGATCTGTGCGCCGGAATACTTGGTGACGATGAGTGCGCTTAGATAATCGTTCGGGTGCGCGTAGCTGACGTGAATCGACGCTTGTGGGCCGTTGGTGGCGTTGGCGTCGTCGTGATCGCCGCCGCTCGATGTCGCCGCCGGCACAGACGCTGAGCTGGTCGACGCCGCCCGCTTATGCGCCGCGCATCCGGCGAACGCGATGCCCAAAAGTGAAAGCAGCGCAAGCCCGGCGTAGCGCGTCGCGGCTCCGCGTAGCCACACCAACCACGCAGCCACACCGCGAAGGCGCGAGCATTCGCTTTTTGCTCTGACCGAGGTGTTCAATCTGGCAGTGGCTATGGCGAAAACTCGATTGGTTGCGGCAGGCTTCCGCCCGCGTTGTATCCGTAGACCATCCAGCCGCCGTAGTCGGCGCCCTTACCGATCATCGCCACCAGCACCAGCAATAGAAAAAGAAAGCCCAATCGTCCCCGCCGCGGCATCGGCCGCGCCCACAGCGCCCACACGCAGAGTATAACGCTGAGCACCAGCACCGAAATCATGTAACGCTTATGGTAGTAGAGAACGTGCTCGCGCACCGAAGGGGCGATCATGACTCCTTCGGCGGCGCTCAGGCCAGTCACCACCGCAACCACGGCGGCGAGTGTCCCCAGACCGAGCATCCACAAGGCGGCCCACGCCCACGACTCGCGCCGCGCGATCCAGGCGAGGAAATACAGGAGCACAGATGCGGTCAGAAGCGCTATCGGATAGTGAACTATCAGCGGATGAACGTTCTGAAGGACCTGTGCTCCCGGAAGCGCCAACAGATGTCTGACGCTCGTAATCAGCGGTTGCAACAAGCGGCAGTTACTTGACCGACTTGACGGTCATATAGGTTACGCCGCCCTTGGTATACTCGTCGCCGGTGATCGTGACCTTTTCCTCCATCTTGCTGATGACGCTATCGGGAAGCGGCTGTTTGTCCTGGGACGGCAGCAACACGATTTGCCTGCCGCCTTCTTCAACCAAGGCGACCGGAATTCCCTTCTGAGCGCATTCCATCGCGCATTTCTTATGGCTCGCGCCTTTAGCGCCCATCGTGGTGTAGCAGAAACCATCTTCCAGAGTGCCGGTAGCCGTGGTTTCAGCGGCGGCTGCCATACCGGCCAGACCTACCGACAGCAGAAGGGCCAAGCCAGCAATCGCGAGTTTCTTCATGATCCACCTCCAGTTTCATGTTTGGTCAGTCGGGGGCGCTTTATTCGCTCTCGACGCTTGGTGAAATCCGCCTCAACTCCGCATCGGAACGACGCGGGATTGCTTCGGTGAGATTATCGCAAAAAATCGTCCGCGATTGCAAAAACATATCGCGGAGATTTACGAGCGCCCATTGTCGCCGGGTTGCCCGAGCCAGCGTTGCGAGCCCGATCGGCCCACGCACACATGATTCGGCGGCGGCCTGTCACAGGATAAGATTCGCGCCTGTTCAACGGCGTGCCGAACGCGCCTCGACCGGCGATCCGATACCGCCCAGAAGTTCGCGCCAGCGCGCGCGATGGGCGCGCCGGGTGGGCGGTCCAAGGCGTTCGAGATGATGCTCCAGGATTTCCTTGAGCTCATGGTTGAGGTGTTCGATTTCGAGTTCTTCGGGAATCTTGGCGCGTTCCTGGCCGTCTTGAATTCCTTTACGGCGGCGTCCGTACAATGCCTGCAGCCGCAATTCCGCCTTAGCCAGCGCCGCCTTGTATTTGTAGTCGAGCCGGCGCAACGAATCATTCATCTCGGCGACCGCGCGAAAACGGCTGCGCAGTATCCACCATTCGATGAGCGCCACCAGCATCACACCCAACATTACGAGCGCAGCCGCCATCGCCGTGAAGCTGGCGCCCCGCCACCATGGCAGCGTGCGCAGCGCGTGAGCGTATTCCGCGTTCGAAGCCGAAAGACCGCCGACCTTGCTTTGCAGCGTCGCGACGGCGCTGCCCGCCTTCGCGGCTTTTTCCGTGATCGCGCGGTTCTCATTGCTCAGACGGTCAATCTGGAGATTGAGCTGCCGGTCGTGCGCCACGAATGGATTGGGAATCCTGAGGTTGGCGCCGACATAGAGGTCAGCTTCCTCGTTGAGATGGTTGACGCGGGCAAGCTCGTCGATCGGGACGCCGAATTGATTCGAGATGGAACCGAGTGTATCGCCAGACCTTATGGTGTAGAGAAACGAACCGTTGTGATGCGCCTGGACGGGCGTCGGTGCCGCCGCGGACGCATCGTTCGCGGTCTGGCCGCCCGCATCATCGTAGTCCGACGGCGCCGCGATTGCCGTGCTAGCCAGCAGCATCAGCCCGAACGCCAGCAGCGTCAGCCGCAGCTTCACGGACCATAAATTCACAGTTGCTCTACGCATAGACAATGGCCACGGATGTCAGGTTCTTAGCGTAGTCGATTATGGTTCGGAAGCAAATGCGAGAGTTAGGGTTGCCAAGCGGCAAAGTTAGCCACGCAGTGCAACTATTTGTGTCATAGATGATTTTACTGCGCTCCCGAGGTACCAGCAGGATTGGCAAGCGAACTCAAAACCGGTTATCCGCGTTAGCGCCGCGATAGCGCAACCATGCGAGGAATTCGCGATTACCCGCGGCGCCTGCGATTGGCGACTCCATCGTCCCCGCTGTTTTCAGACCGAGCGTCGCCGCGAATGCGATTACCCCCTCGAGCGCCCGCAGCCGCATCGCATCGTCGCGGACCACACCGCCCTTGCCGACCTTGGCCTTACCAACTTCAAACTGCGGCTTAACCAGCGCAATGATATCGGCGGACGCCACTATCAGCGCGATAGTGGCGGGCAGCACCACGCGCAGCGAAATAAAACTCGCGTCGATCACCACGAGATCGGGCCGGTAGGGCAACGCGGCGGGCTCGACCAGGCGGATATTGGTGCGATCGCGAACGGTGACGCGCGGGTCTCGGCGCAAGCGGTCGGCGAGTTGGCCATAGCCGACGTCGAGCGCGATCACGTGCGCGGCGCCACGTTCGAGCAGAACGTCGGTGAAGCCGCCGTTCGACGCGCCCACGTCGAGCGCGTGCCGCCCTTCGATATGGAGTGCAAAATGATCGAGCGCGGCTAGCAGTTTGTAGGCGCCACGGCTGGCATAACGCCGCGGCCCGCCGACCACCGCGATTTCGCTGCCTGCGTCAACCTTGAGATCGGATTTAGCGGCGGGGCGTGAGTTGACGCGCACATGTCCGGCCATGATAAGGCGTTGTGCGGCCTCGCGGCTTTCGGCGAGTCCGCGCCGCGCCATCTCAACATCGAGCCGCGATCGCATAGGGCGTGATCTTATCGCACGTGATGGCATCGCGAACGATCGTCCCGTTAACGCGCGGCTTTCGGCGCGCAATCTCCAGGTTTTTGCTCCAAGGCGCACCCCTCATGGTTTGGGCACAAGGGATGATGGGCGTCAGAACGGAGTATCGTCGTCATCCTTGGCGCCGCCGTTTTCGGTTGCGGCCGGCTCGCCCGCATAGGGCGCGGCGCGTAGTTCGCCTTCGGCACCGCGTACCAGTAC
>JBOHWJ010000588.1:0-6559 GCA_050736495.1 Binataceae bacterium (SeqCode)
ACCGTATTGTCAGCGAATGGACCGCCACTCGCGCACGCGACGATATCGTCGCGACGCTCATCGCCAACGGCGTGCCCTGCGCGCCGGTGCGTGAGGTCGATGAGATTGCCGCCGATCCTGAACTGGATGGGCGCGGACTCATGCACCGCGTTGACTATCCTAATCGCGGCGAGGTCTCGGTGCTCGGGTCCGCGGTGAAATTGTCGGGACTCGGCGACGGCGCCGCGATTACCCGTCCACCGGACTTAGGCGAGCATACGGCGGAGATCCTGGCGCGCGTCGGAATCGGCGGCGGCGACCTCGCGCAGTTGCGGCGCGATGGCGTCATTTGACGCGCCGCACGGGTCACGCGATAAGTATCGCAACGGCCGGGTATGCGCGCGTGACAACGCATGTGAGTCATCGGCGCACACGCTTGGAACCAGACGGCACGGCTGCGAACGCCGGCAAGGAAGGACATCATGGGAAATTACTTCAAGCTCGAAAAAGATGGAGGCGTCGCGCTGCTCACATACGATCGTCCCGAAAAGCGCAACCCGATTAACGGAGAGAGCCTTGACGAAATGGAGGCCAACCTGCTTCAGGTACGCGACGATGCCGAAGTCGGCGCGCTGCTGTTCACCGGTTCGGGCGCGGCGTTTTGTGCCGGCGCCGACCTTTCGCGCCTGAAGGGGGTCACCGACAGCGCCGAGCGTCAGCGTTTGTTCGCGCAAAACCCACCGCGCCGCCGCCATACGCTGCGCCGCTGTTTCGAGTTGTTGCAGAATCTGGAAATTCCGACGGTCGCCGCGGTCAACGGTTTCGCGGTCGGCGGCGGCTGGTTCTTCGCGCTCTGCTGTGACCTGCGGATCGCGGTCGAAGGCGCGGAGTTCTGGATGCCCGAAGTCGATCTTGGTTCGCCGGGACCGCGCGGGCCGGAGCAGTTGCTCGCCCATCATGTTGGCCCGAGCCGCGCGAAGGAGATCATTCTGACCTGCCGCCACTTCAAGGCCGATGAACTCTATCAATGGGGTCTGCTTAACCGGGTCGTGAAAAAAGATGAGCTGATGCCGGCGGCCTTGGACCTCGCGCGCAGCCTCGCGGTGAAAAAGCGCGCCGCCGTGGTGCAGGCCAAAGCGCAAATCAACGGTACCACGGCCGAGTGAACTTCTCACCCCGCAATGAGGAACGCGGATGCCAGATAATTTCCTGATCGAAAACGATGGGCCGGTTACGACCATCACCTTCAACCGGCCCGAACGGCGCAACTGCATGAACCGCGAGGTGATGCTCGAGATGGAGCATCTCGTGCAGCAGGTGCGCGATGATCGCACCACCCGCGTGCTGATCGTGACTGGCGCCGGCGCCTCATTTTCGGCCGGCGCCGACATGTCGGCGGCCAAAGGCGTTACCGACCCGGCCCAACGGATGCGTATCTTTGGCGAGCGCAACAAAGGCCTGCCGCGCATCATCGGCCGTGTATTCGACCTGATTACACGGCTCGACTGCATGACCATCGGCGCGATCAACGGCTCCGCGGTGGGTGGCGGATGGGCGCTCGCGGCCGCCTTCGACTTCGTGCTTGCGGCCGAAGAGGCGGAGTTCTGGGTGCCCGAGGTTGATCTCGCGGCCGCTTACATTGGCGCGCCCGCCGACATCCTTACTGCCACGCTCGGTCCCTGGCGCGCGCGCGAAGCGATTATCATGTGCCGTCATTACAAGGCGCGTGAGTTGTGTGAACTGGGGATGGTGAATCGGGTGGTCGCGCGCGGAGAATTGATGCCGGCGGCGCATGATCTCGCGCAGGCGCTGCTCAAGAAACCAAAGAAGGCCGCGACCCAATCCAAGCATGGAGTCAACGCGTTCTTCCTCGGCCCGCGGAAGTTCTGACCGTGATCGACGTTCGGATGCGCCCGCGATAAAGTCAGGCGCAGGCCTATGGTAATGGGCCGCGTCACGGAGGGTTACGCAAATGATAAGTCCAGAACGGATTGGTCATGTGGTAATCAAGGTGCGCGACCTTGACCGCTCGCGCCGGTTTTACACTGAAGTGATGGGACTGCAGTTGATGCAGGAGCTGCCGCATATCAAGATGTCGTTTTTCGCCAGCAACGGCCGCGACCATCATGAAATTGCGCTGGTGGAAGTCGGCAGTGAAGCGCCGGGGCCGCAGCGCGGCGAGATCGGCCTCTCGCATATCGCGTTTCGTATGCGCGACGAAGCCCATCTGCGCGCCGCCTACGAAGAGCTTAAGGCGAAGCAGGTACCGATTCTCTCCACGGTCGATCACGGCGTCACCAAGAGCATCTACTTCCGCGACCCCGACGGACATCAGCTCGAAGTCTATTGCGACAACGAATACGTCGCCGGGGCAAACGCGAACAACTATGGCGGCATGGGCAAGCTTGATTTCGCCAGGAGCGAACGCGGTCTGATGGAAGCGCTCGACGAAATGACGAAGTAAACGCGAACGAAATCGTTAAGGCCAAATCGTTAAGGAGAGCGAGCAGGGCGCGCCCGCGTGGTACGCCGTAACATTCACGCATGGGAATCCGCAGCGGCAACCAATACGTCGAGAGTCTGCGCGATGAGCGCACGGTTTATGTCAGCGGCGAACGCGTCAAGGACGTCACCACCCATCCGCCGTTTCGCGGCGTGGTCGCCACGATGGCGTCGCTCTACGACCTTCAGCAGACGCATCGTGAGGTCTTGACCTACCCGTCACCGGCCAGCGGCGATCCGGTCAGCACATGCTTTCTGATGGCCGAGACAGTCGATCAGGTCGAACGCCGGATTGCCGCCGAGGAGTTTCGCGCCGATCTGACGTTTGGCCTGATGGGCCGCATGCCGGATTTCTGCAACGCGCTCGTGACCGACGTCGCGGTGGCGCGCGCGTATCTCGGCCGGCGTGAAGCGCGCTACGCCGAGAACCTGATGCGCTACTACGAGGAGTGCCGCGAACGCGACTGGTGCCTCACGCATACGTTAATCGACCCGCAGATCGACCGTTCCAAAGGCGCCGCCGAGCAGGACGACCCGTTCGCGGTGTTGCGTATCGTGCGCGAGCGCGACGCCGGCATGGTCGTGCGCGGCGCCAAGATGCTCTCGACGCTGGCCCCCTTTGCCAACGAGTTGTGGGTCGGACCGTTCTACCCGCGCCGAGCGGGCGAAGAACCGTACGCCGTGTGCTTCGCGATCCCGGTCGACACGCCCGGCCTCAAGTTCATCTGCCGCGAGCCCTACGATAGCGGGCGCAGCCATTTCGATCGGCCACTCAGTTCGCGCTTCGATGAAGAGGACGCACTAGCCGTATTCGACGACGTTTACGTGCCGGCGGAGCGCATCTTTATCAAGGGCGACATCGAGATTTTCAACGGCATCCTGGCGCGGACGCCGGGCTTCGCGCAGTTACAAGGTTCGATTCGCGGCATGGTCAAGCTGCGCTTTCTCGCCGGCCTCGCCTGTCATCTGGCGGAGACCATCGGCCGTGCCGACGCGCTGCATGTGCAGGCGCAACTCGGCGAACTGGTCGCCAACGCGGAACTGGCCGCCGGGCTGGTGCGCGCCGCCGCGCAGGAAGTCGCGGCGGGGGCGACGCGCGCGATGCCGCATCGCACGCTCGCGGCCACGTTGTGGGTGTTGATTCCCCAGGCGCAGATGCGCGCGGTCGAGGTGATTCGCCAGCTAAGCGGCAGCGGCCTCATCATGACGCCGAGCGAGAAGGATTTCGCCAACCCTGAAATCGGCAACTATCTCGAGAAATACCTGCGCGGCAAAGGCGTCACCGCGCGCGACCGCGTGCAACTGTTCAAGCTCGCATGGGACATGATTGGCGAGCCCTTCGGCAGCCGCCAATTGCAGTATGAATGGTTCTACGCGGGCGACCCGTACTTCACGCGCAGCGTTTTCTATCGTTCACCGGTTGCCGGCCGCTACAAGGCGATGGTCACGCGCCTGCTCGAGGACCGGAATGAGTAGAGCTATTTGACGGCGTTGCGGCGTGATATTCTACCCAGAGGCGAACATGCGGCGCGCATCTGTCGGCAGCATGGTCGGCTAAGAGGCGAACAGTTGGAAGAATCCACGTACCTTGTTCGCGCCACTTGGGACGCAGAAGCCCATGTCTGGGTGGCCGAAAGCGACGATGTCGCCGGATTGGTCGCGGAAGCGGCCGACGTGGAAGATCTTGCCGTTCAAATTCGTACTCTGGTCCCTGAACTGCTCGAAGCGAATGGCTGTCTACCAAATTCGAGCGAGGTTCTGGTTAAGCTCGTCGCCGAGTACGAACACGAAGAACGAATAATTCTGCGCGCCGCTTGATGCTCGGATTCGGCCCGGAAGTAAGACAGTTGCTGCTCAGCAACGGCTGCTACATGGCAAGGCAGGGCAAGGGCGACCACGAACTCTGGTACAGCCCGCGGTCGAAAGCCCGGTGTGTCGTTCCTTACAAGATAATGTCGCGTCGCACAGCCAATGCCGTGCTGAAGCAAGCCAGGCTACCTAAGGCTTTCTAAATAATCCGCTCAGGCGCCGCGGGCGGCGCGGCCGGCCGACGTGCCCGCGATTCGCCCGAACACCGAACCCGACATCAGTCCCGTGCCGCCGGGATAATTGAAATAGAAAAGCCCGCCGACCAATTCGCCCGCAGCGTAGAGCCCGTGAATCGGCACGCCATCGGTATTGAGCACGCCACCATTGTCGTCGATTTTGAGGCCGCCGAACGTAAACGTGATCCCACAGGTAACCGCGTACGCTTCGAACGGCGGTGTATCGATGGTGTTGGCCCAATTGCTCTTGTTGAGCGCAAGGCCGCGCGTGCAACGCCCATCCTTCACGTTGGGATTGAACGCGATCTGCTTTTGTACGGCGGCGTTGTAGGCGTCGACTTCAGCGACAAAGCCCTTGGGGTCGACATCTTCGAGTTTGCCCGCGAGTTCCTCCGGCGTCTGTGCCGAAACCTTGGTGACGCGCTTGATCCGGTATTCGTCGCGCAGCAGATGGGTGACCTTCTGATCGAACACCTGCCAGGCGAATTGCCCCGGCTGTTCGAGCACCGCGCGTCCATACTTGGCGTAGGTGTAATTGCGAAAGTCCGCACCCTCGTCGACGAAGCGCCGGCCGCGCGCATTCACCATGATGCCGAACGGGTAGCTATGCTTCTGGAAACCGTCGCCGACGCTCAAGTCGCCGAACTCGGGCGCATTGCGATCCCATCCAACCGCATGACATCCCGACCAGTTCCCGTAGGGCAGCGCGCCTATTTCGAGCGCCATCCGGATACCGTCGCCGGTGTTGAAACGCGTGCCGCGCACTTTGGCGAGGTCCCATCCGGGACCGATGTAGCGTGTGCGCCATTCGGCGTTGGCCTCGAAGCCGCCGCATGCCAGGATGACGGTCTTCGCGTCGATCTTTGTGGTGCGCCCCTGCTTGCGTAGCGTCAGGCCGTACACGCCGCTGTCGCCATGCAGCAGTTCGAGCGCGCGGCTTTGGTACCACACTTCGATTCCGTTGCGCTCGGCCAGATTGTAATACGCGTCGACCAGGCCGGGGCCGCCGCCCCATACTTCGACCGTGAGCCCGCCCCAGAACTTGAACTTGCCGCCGACCTTGAAGGCCTGGCGTCCGTAAATCGGCGCGAAGCGGATGCCCTTGCCGCGCATCCATAGCATGGTGTCGAAACTCCGCCGCACCAGCGTGTCCGCGAGTTGCGGATTGGTGTGATATTGCGTGACGCGGCAGAGGTCGTCGTAAAATTGATCTTCGGTGTAGGTGCCGAAGTCGGTGTTGGCTTTTTCTTCGTCGGTGAGGTCGGGCACCAGGCGCGCGAGGTCGTCGACACCGTTGTAGGCGACCCGCATCGCGCCTGCGGTGAAACGGCTGTTGCCGCCGCGTTCTTCGATCGGCGCGCATTCCAGCACCAGCACGCTCGCGCCATTTTCGCGCGCCGCCATCGCGGCACAAAAGGCAGCGTTGCCGCCGCCTACCACTACGACGTCATATCCCGACGGCATAAGCGATTTCTCCGATCCAGGCCCCGATGATTGTGCGCTGAGTATATCAGCGTGCGTTACGGATGTCCGGCGGGACGGCACTGAGCGCGACCGTCGCGTCGAGTTGTTCGTATTCCGTATAACCGATGGTCTCGTACAACTCCGCCCGCGTCTGCATGCGATCGAGCAAGGCTGCCGCGCTGCCCTCGGCGGCAAGGTGTTGATACAACCCTTCGATCGCTTTGGCCGCGATTCTGAGTGACGAGACCGGCCAAATTACTATTTTGTAGCCGAACTCCTCGAACTGCCGCGCCGTGAAGTAGGGCGTGCGGCCGAATTCGGTCATGTTGGCGAGCAGCGGCGCTTTGATCTCGCGTGCGAAGTGCCGGAACATTGCTTCGTCGGTGAGCGCCTCGGGAAAAATCACGTCGGCGCCGGCTTCGAGATAAAGCCGCGCGCGCGCAAGCGCAGCCTCCAATCCCTCAACGCCCGCCGCGTCGGTCCGCGCGATTATCCTGAGATGGCGCCGCGCGCGCACGGCGGCATTGACCTTCGCCGCCATCTCCTCGGGTGCGGCCAGCCGTTTGTCG
>JBOHWJ010000589.1:0-1635 GCA_050736495.1 Binataceae bacterium (SeqCode)
ACACCGAAGAACGGCCGTGTCGCCGATCCGGGCTTGGTGGCCACCGCTCCGGGAATTGGCGCGATCATAATCGCCCCCGTCTCCGTCTGCCACCACGTATCGACGATCGGGCAGCGCTCGTTACCGATCACCTTGTGGTACCAGATCCACGCTTCGGGATTGATCGGCTCGCCGACCGTGCCGAGCAGGCGCAGGCTCGAGAGATCATGCTTTTTGACCCATGAGTCGCCCCACTTGATAAAGGTGCGAATCGCGGTCGGCGCGGTGTAGAGAATGTTGACGCGATATTTCTCGATAATCGACCAAAAGCGATCATTCTCCGGAAAATTCGGCGCGCCCTCGTACATCACCACCGTCGCGCCGGCCGCAAGCGGCCCATACACGGTGTAGCTGTGGCCAGTGACCCAGCCGATGTCGGCGGTACACCAGTAGATGTCCTCCTCCTTCAAGTCGAATACCCACTTCATCGTCATCAGCAGATGCACGAGGTAGCCGCCGGTGGTATGAACGACACCCTTAGGCTTTCCGGTTGTGCCCGAGGTGTAGAGGATATAGAGCGGATGTTCGGCATCGAGGTGGACGGCCGCGCAATCGGGGCTCTGGGCGGGCACCAGTTCGTCCCACCATACGTCGCGATCCGCGCGCATTGCGACCTTCTGGCCAGTGCGTTTGAGCACGAGCACCTTTTGGACCGTCGGCGTTTTCTTGAGCGCCTCGTCGACGTTGCTCTTGAGTTCGATTTGCTGTCCGCGGCGCCATCCTCCGTCCGCCGTAAGCACGACCTTGACCTCGGCGTCGTTGATACGATCGACCAGCGCTTCGGCCGAGAAGCCGCCGAAAATTACCGAATGAATCGCGCCGATGCGCGCGCACGCCAGCATCGCGATTGCGGCCTCCGGCACCAGCGGCATATAGATCGCGACGCGGTCGCCGCATTTCACGCCCAGGCTCTTGAGCGCGTTGGCGCAGCGCCCGACTTCCAGTGCGAGCATCTGGTAAGTGATTACGCGCGTGTCGCCCGGCTCTCCCTCCCAGATGAGGGCGGCCTTGTTGCGTCGCGGTCCTGAAAGATGGCGGTCGATACAATTATACGCGGCGTTTAATTCGCCGCCGACGAACCACTTGGCGAACGGAAATTGCCAGTCCAGCACTTTGCCGAAGGGCTTGAACCACGACAACTCGCGCGCGCATTCTGCCCAGAACCCTTCGGGATCCTGCTCGGCGCGGCGGTAGAGCGCCTCGTTTTCGGCGAGGTTTCTGACCGTCGCGCGCTGGCTGAACTCGGCGCTGGGAGCAAACTTGCGGCCTTCGCGCAGTATCGATTCAATATCAACGGTTTCGTCGGCAGCCATCGCGCTATACCCTCCCGCGCGCTTCGCGCGTCTTTAGGCTCAAGTAAAGGCGTGCGGCGTCTCCAACCTCACGCCGGTTTGAGCGGATTTCGCGCAACCGCTCGAGCAACTGAGGTTCGATCGAAGGTTCCAGTTCCGCGGCGAGTTCGACCGCACGCGCGGCCCAGCGAAGCGCCACGCGCCCCTCGGGTCCGCCGAAATCATCGAAGAACCATGCACAACTGGTTAGCGTCGCCTGCCCGGCACGCTCCATTTCAAACAGGCACATCAGGCGCTCCTGCGC
>JBOHWJ010000590.1:0-2338 GCA_050736495.1 Binataceae bacterium (SeqCode)
GCGTGCACCAGCGCTTCATGCGCGAATGGATCACCGTTTGCCATCCCGCCCGCTCATTCGAGGAAACGTGGAGGGCGCGCGAGGAATGCATCACGGCGCTCAGCCGATGAGACCTGCCACCGACGTCAATGCCAACATTGGTAACACGGGCGCACCGGCGCGCGGTGCGGCGCCTCCATCCGTGCCGCGACTGGCGTTGGGCGACCGCATCCTCATCTGGGGCGGCCTCGGCGCGGTAACGCTCCTCGCATGGCTCTACCTCGTGCGGATGCCGATGGCGCCCAGCGACCTCGGCGCCTTCGGTGCGCGTGTCGCCACCGTGATGCCGCCCGGATGGGCGCAGGTATGGCTCACCTTCATGATGTGGGCCGTGATGATGGTCGCGATGATGCTGCCGAGCGCGAGCCCGATGGTCATGACCTACGCGCGTATCGCGCACGGCCGTCAACGCACCGCGCCCTGGCACGTGTGGCTCTTCGCGCTCGGCTACGTCGCCGTATGGATGATCTTCAGTGTGGTCGCGACCGCCGTGCAGGATGGCCTTCAACGTCTCGCCATCGTGACCAATGCGCTCACCGTGGCGCCGCTGGTGGGCGGCATCATTCTTGTCGCGGCCGGCGTTTACCAGTTCACTCCGCTCAAGGAGGCCTGTCTCGGCAAATGCCGATCGCCGATCGGTTTTTTTATGACCGAATGGCGCGACGGCGCGCGCGGCGCGCTCGCGATGGGATTCAAGCACGGCGCGCTATGCGTCGGCTGCTGCTGGATGCTGATGGTGCTGCTGTTCGTCGCCGGCGTGATGAATTTGCTGTGGATCGCGGCGATTAGCGTGTTCGTTCTGCTGGAGAAGGCGATTCCATATAGACGCGCCATCACCAACGCGACCGGCGCGGCGCTGATAATACTCGGCGCCGCCGTCGCCTACCTCGGCTGACCCCGCGACGTACGCCCCATGCGCGCGTTGACAATCACTTCGATGCCGCGCACAGCGAAGAAACCCGCAGCCAGCCGTGAGCCGCCCGTGCTCTATACGGTTGGCCATTCGACCCATCCGATTGAGAGATTTCTCGAACTGCTGACCGCCCAACGAATCGAACTGCTCGCCGACGTACGTTCGTTCCCAAGCTCGCGCCGATGGCCCCAGTTCAACCAGGACATGCTCAAACAGTCGGTCGAAGACGCGGGGATCGACTACCGATGGCTCAAGGCGCTCGGCGGCCGCCGCAATATCAAGCGTCCCGACTCGCCGCATACCGCCTGGCAGCATCCGGCGTTCCGTTCCTATGCCGATTACACCGATACGCCGGCTTTCGAGGAAGGCCTAAGGGAGCTAATCCTGCTCGCGCTCAAGACCCGCACGGCCATCATGTGCTCGGAGGGGCTGTGGTGGCGATGCCACCGGCGCATCATCTCGGACCATATGACGGTGCGCGGATGGGCCGTGCGGCATATCATGCCTGCTCGCAAACTCGCCGACCATGCCCTTGCGGAGTTCGCCTCAGTGGATGCCGGCCGCGTGATTTATGACGGCGGCCAGCACCGGTTGAAGTTAAAGTAATTCTTTAGCGGTCGCATCCCCGAGATGAGATATCGCCGGGCGCGATCGCGGAATCGAATGTTAGCCCGAGCCGGCGTTGCGTTGCAGATAATCGAGGATTGCCTGGCGCTGCTCGGACGTGAGCGGCGGCTGACCGGCCGCCACGATGCGGCCTTCCATCATCTTCACCTGCGCCTGCCACATTGTGGCCGTCATGGAACGCGGATCGAACGGCCGATGGCATACGCCACAGCGCCGGGCATAAACCTGCTCAGCAGGCGTGCCAATTTCCGGCAGCGGTTTGGGCGTGCATGCCATCAATGCCGCGCCGAGAATAAAGCTCGCGATTGCGCCGCCAATCGCGGCCGGAATCAGGGCGATCACAGTTAAGGCCGTAGCGCGAACGCTGGCCGACACTGGTTCGCGCCACGTCCGAAGTCGCGAAACAACACTTCGAGCGAAACTCATCAGGGATGATTTACGGCCGCCCGCCGCCGTGATGCGGACTGGCGCGCCAGTATTGATAGGCAATCCGGCGGCCGACGTACCATGCCGCCAACACCATAGACATCCAAGCAATCTCATTTTGCCAGTATTTATCGAACGCAACCAGGTCGCCAAAAACCAAAGGCGCGGCCACAAGCGCGAGTGCCGCGTATACGGCCATGACCGCGACGTTTTTCATCGAAAGCGCGCCGCGGGCAGCAGCCGCTGCAGTTCCGCGCCGAGCGCCGCGATGAGCCCGCGTCTATCCTTTTCTTCAAAAAGTACTTTACGTTCCTCCTCAGGCCGGACCCACAC
>JBOHWJ010000591.1:0-6881 GCA_050736495.1 Binataceae bacterium (SeqCode)
GCCTCACCCTGATATACGGGCTAAGCCAAATTAACGCGGTCGCCGGTGTGCTGCTGCTTGAGAGCGAGCCGGTCTATTCGCTGGTTCTGTCGACGGTGTTTCTCAGGGAACGTCCGTCGAAGCGCCAGTTGCTCGCAACCGCGGTGATTCTCGTGGGTATCGGCTCGGTTTTCGCCGCCGGCCGCGCATTTACACCACTGTGGGCCGCCGCGCTGGTGTTCGTCACGCCGCTTTTCTGGCAGACCGCGCACGTGCTGTCGTTGCGCGTGATGCCACCGTTGACGCCAATGAATATCGTCGGCGGACGTTACGTATATGCCGCCGTCGTGCTGGTCGCGCTGCTATTGATGGCCGACTTCAACGCGACACGGCAATTAGCCGACCCGCGCGTTATCGTCACGATCACTTTTACGGGGCTTTTCGTCTATTTCTGCGGCTCGCTCACGTGGTACGGCGCGATTAGCCGGCTGTCGCTTGCCTGGACCACCGCCTTCGTTATCCCTGGAGTGCCGATACTGTCGGTGCTGTTCGCGATCGTCTTTCTCCGTGAGCATGCGAGTTCGCGCGAAATCGGCGGACTGGCGCTTGCGATCCTGGGCGTGGTGACACTGGTTTTGGGCGCCGACGCACGCCGCCAATCGACCGCGGCGAATCCGGCCGAAGCTGTTCATCAGCCAATAAGTTGAGGCGTCCGCCGCCGCAATAGCGGGCTGTGCCATGGCGCGTTTGACTATCACGGCAGGCTGATCTTTGATCGCCAATCAACAACGCGCGCGGAGCATCGTGCTTCGCGTCCGCAAACAAACGGAGAGGCAAACCCATGTCCCGACTGGTGAAGCACGAAAGAAACGGCCCATACGAAATTGCCGAGGGAGCCGAGCTCCCCTTGTACATTTGCGGATGCGGGCTCTCGAAAAACAAGCCGTTCTGCGATGGCTCGCATAAGAGGTGCAAGGACGAGGCGGCGGGCGAGACCTATGCCTACGACGAACAAGGGCGGGTGCCGGTTATCAAGCAGTACTGAACGCGCTTGTAGTTTGATCGGCGAGATCGGGCCGGGCTGAGCCGGCCCGTCTCGGCGTTTTTTCGTGGAATGCGCGGGCGCGTCACAACCCACACATCGCACGTGAGACGTGCGAGCCGTGACACCTCCCCATCCAGAACCACGGTTCGGAGAGACAGTGTCGATGGCGCTGAACCGCTCGCGCCATGGTCCGAACGAATCGGGTCGCGTTACCCAACTGGCGCGCGGCAACGCATGCTCTATCGCCGGCGACGAGAGCATCGCGCCGTTGCTACGTGCGCGAGAAATATACGACGATCACGAATGCCGCCACGATTACGCGATACCATGCGAACGGTTCATACGTCCGCGTTCGCACGAATCTGATCAGCCCGGCGATGGCAATTAGGCCAAAGATGGCCGCGGCAACGAATCCGGTAACTACTTCGGGATTAAGCAGCCCCATGCGAAACAAATGACGCGACTCGACCAGACCCGCACCAGCGATTATTGGCGTCGCCATAAGGAAAGAAAAATTTGCCGCATCCTGGCGCTCGAGTTTGACAATTCGCGCCATCGTGATCGTGGCGCCCGAGCGGGACACTCCGGGAACGATTGCGAACGCCTGGCTGAGCCCAATCAGGATCGCATCGACGAAACTTATTTCGTTGATTGATCGCTTTTGCGGCGTGATTCGATCGAATAGCCACAGTGCGACGCCCAACGCCGCCATCGCCAGCGCAATCAACAGTGGCGAACGGAAAACGGTCTCGGCCTCCTTCTCGAAGGCAAGCCCGATTATCGCGCCCGGGATGGAGGCGACCACCAGCATCGCGAGCAGGCGGCGGTTCTTGCGATCACCATTTACCAGCGACATGCCCATTTTCACCCATTCCCGCCAGTAATACACGAGGAGGGCAAGCAGTGTGCCGAGGTGAAGCGCGACGTCGAAGGCGAGTCCCGGGTCGCGCCACTTGAGCAGCCATGGGACGATTACGAGATGCGCCGAACTAGAAACAGGCAGAAATTCTGTCAATCCCTGAATCGCGCCAAGAATTAAGGCCTCGAACCTTGAAAACATATCCTCTCGCTTCGAGTTGGTATGGGATGTCTGGGCTTAATCGCGGGGCAAGCCTACTCCACAAGCGAATATGAGCGTAGGGGCTAACACGTTTCGGACGGTTATTTTGAGTCTTAGAGTGCTTGGCACGCGACGCGGACGCTAATAAGATAAACGGAGGATTGACTGGAGGCTAGGGGACCCAGGAGGCCCTGCTACCGATGGCTCAGAATTCGAGACGGAAGGTAGTCCCTCTACGCGAAGCCAACGTCGTCGGGGAGGATGGTGAACGGATCTCTGACGACTCTGTTGAATCGAGAAGGGTGGACGAGCCGCGGCGTTTCCCATTGGTATCGACGCTGCCACGCCTGCCTCTGATGATTCCGGACGAGATCCTCGACTACTATGGCTGGGTTTTCTGTCAGGGCGGTTTTCTCAATCTCCAAATGACCTTCGAGCAATTCCTGGCGGTGGTGGCCGCAGTCAGTCCAACCGGCCTTTGCCCCGAATACGACGATTCCGACGCCATCACGATGGGGGACGATCGGCGCGCCCTCTGAACGGTCGCACTCAAGCCCGAAGTCACCATCGCAAGCGGATTCGGTGAAGGCGCCGCCGCAAACCTGGAGCGCATGACGCCGAGCCGCATGGCGGCGGTCGCCGATGGGCCTTGGGTCTTCCGCCATAACGCACGCCTTCGATCTATTTGGAGACCGGCCGCAGGAGCGTGTTCCGCACCCAAATGCTCTCGAATGGCGTGATGTCGGTCGACGACGAAATGCCGTTGTCCTTGGCTATTTGACGCCAATTGTCCGCGTTGCCGGTGACGCGCTTGGCCATACTTTGCAGATTTTCGCCGGGCAGCAGCGTAAAGTTCACCCCACCGTTGCTCGGCATGGTCGAGGGTGGCGGGTACTTTGTGGCCAACTCATCGATTTCCTTGAACATCGCGAACCGATTACTCGCCTTGTACGACGCCAATCTATCATCCGGAATGCCCTCGGTGCGCACATTGACGATGATCTTGCTCTGGCGGCTGCCCTCCGGAACGATCGAAATCTCGTAGCGATATTGGCGCGTCGTGCCGAACAAGCTTTGAAACAGACCGCCGGGAGTATCGGGGTCGGCAGGCCGCCACAATGTTATAATGGAACTATCGGGTTGGACCTCGAACAGGATACCGTCGCCGCGCAGGGCATCCTCAGTCAACGCGAGCGCGTCCTTGGGCGCGAAATTGATCACATGCTCTTCTCCCAAGGCGCTATCGGCGGCGTTGTAGTGCTCGGTGTAGGTCCAGTAGCCGACGTAACATCCCGCGAGCGCCGACATGAGACAGATTAATACTCCGAGGGTCCAGGAGAGCGCCTTGTTCTGGGAGAGGGACATTGCCCAGACAGAAAAACATGCCATGGTTGCAGGCGCAAGCCACGCGCTCATTTCGCGCGCGATTCCGGTTCCTCTTCCGATGTCACCCGTCACTGGTGAGGATAGGACCAGTTACCCGAACCCACGATTTACATCAGCCGTCGAAAATGCGGCGCGCAGCCGCAATTTGAGATAATGTTACGGGCTCATTCAAATTCGCGTAGCGGCAAAGCTCGCGTGAACGATGGTTACTATAATGAGTGAAACCGGCAATTCGGGGCCACGTCACGTTGTGGCCGTAGTCGGGGCCGCCACCGCCGGTTCCGAAATTGCACAAATTCTTGCCCAGCGTGGCGCTCTGGTGGTGGTGATCGAGCAGAATCCGCGGCCGTACGGAAAAATTGAGGACGGGCTGCCACGATGGCACGTCAAGCAGCGCAAAGACGAATACGAGGAAATCAACCGCCGCCTCGACCACCCGGGTATCGAATACGTGCCCAACACCCGCATGGGACACGATATCCAGTTCGATGAGCTAAGCAGCGCATGGGGTCTTAGCGCGGTCGTGCTGACTCATGGTGCGTGGCGCGACCGTCCCTTCCCGGTCGAAGGCGCCGACCAGTTTGTTAACTACGGCCTGCTTTACCAAAACCCGCTGATCTACTGGTTCAACCACTATCTGGAGGCCGGTTACAACGGACCGCGCTACATCCTGACCCCGGGGACGACAGTGATCGGCGGCGGGCTCGCTTCGATCGACGTGGTCAAGGTGTTGCAAATTGAGATGGCGCTCAAGGCGCTTGCGCAACGCGATATTCACGAGAATATGGTGAAGCTGGAACGCGAAGGAATCGACGTCGTGCTCAAGGGCTACAACCTCACCTGGGCCGACCTCGGCATAGCGCCGTGCAGACTTTTCTACCGCCGGCGTGTCCTCGACATGCCACTCTCGGATATCGCACCCGATGCGCCGCCCAGACGAGCCGAAGCGATGCGCCAGGCACGCAGCAAAATTGTCGAAAAGGCACGCCGCAAATTCCTCTTCGATTTCGAGGAGTTGAGGGTCCCGACTGGCCTCATCGTCGAAGGCGGCCGCCTCGCCGGCCTTGAGATAACGCACACCGAAATAGTCGACGGCAAGGCCAGAAAGCTGCCGAATACCCAGGAACCAGTGCACAGTGAACTCATCGTCAGCTCGATCGGCAGTATCCCAGAGCCGATTCCTGGTATTCCGCAGCGCGGTGAAGTCTACGAATACGCCGACCAGAAGATCGGACTGCTGATGGACGGGCGGACGGCGGTCTACGCCGCCGGTAATGTTTTGACCGGCAAGGGCAATATTAAGGACTCGCTCGAGAGCGGCACCGAGATCGGCACCCAAGTCGCCGAGCGTTACCTCGGCATCGCCGACGACGGCAGCCGGACTGCCTTGGCCGAGGGCGCCCGCATCGAAGCTCACCGCGAGGGCGAAGCCATAGCCGAGAGTATCGGCGCGCGGGGCGGAATTGCCCGTGAGGCGCGTGCGGACGTCCTCAAGCGCGTGCGAGAACGTCAGCGCGCTGTTGGTTTCGACGGGAACTATCGCGAATGGATTGCGCGTGTGACACCGCCCGACTTGCACTAGGGACCCGCTGCGCAAGCCTGCTTGTCGTTCTGAACGGAATCTGCGAGGTGAAGAATCCCGGAATTCTTCGCTGATTCTAAACGCACGCCGCCGACTCCTTTGCTCGCTTCGCCTGCGGCTCCGCTAGAGGCGCGGAATGACAGGATGCACTTGCGCGGAGCTTCCCTAGAGCGGTGATTCGTGCCGGTAAGAGCATCAAGTCCGCATCGCCGGACCAGTGAGCTCCGCACGCAGGCGCGGGATCCGAATGGTGATTGTTGGTCCGCAGGCCGGTCCGGTGGCGAGGCGGCGCGGGGTCGCCGCCTCGCGACGGTTTTGCGTCGGTCCGGCCGCGCCTATAGCCTTGATGGGTAAAGCAGCCGGAGGAGTGGCCGTGGACGAACTCAAACGAACCGACCCCGAGATTTTTCAGCTCATCAAGGACGAGGAGCGTTATCAGCTTGAATCGGTCCGGCTGATTCCATCGGAGAATTACGTCTCCCGGGCCGTCCTCGAAGCCACCGGATCCGTTCTTACCAACAAATACTCCGAGGGTTACGCGACGCGCCGCTACTATCAGGGTCAGCGTTATATCGACCAGATCGAAATGCTCGTGGTCGAGCGCGCCAAGGCGCTGTTTGGCGCCGAGCATGCGAACGTGCAGCCCTATTCCGGATCGCCTGCAAACCTCGCTGTTTACTTTGCGCTGCTCAAGCCAGGTGACACGCTGATGGGCCTGGCGCTGCCGCATGGCGGCCATTTGACCCACGGATGGAACGTCAGTATCACCGGAAGTTTCTGGCGCCCGGCCCACTACATGGTCGACCGCCAGAGCCAGCGCATCGATTATGACGCGGTGCGCGATCTCGCACGCAAGGAGCGGCCGCGCATCATCGTCACCGGCGCGACCGCCTATCCGCGCCAGTTCGACTTCAAGATTTTCGGGGAAATCGCCAAGGAGGTCGGCGCTTACCTGCTCGCGGACATTTCGCACATCGCGGGACTGATCGTCGCCGGCGCCCATCCTGATCCGATGCCGTACGCCGACGTCGTGATGACGACGACGCATAAGACGTTGCGTGGTCCCCGGGGCGCGATGATCATGTGCCGCCAGGATTTGGCGGAAAAGATCGATAAGGCGGTCTTCCCCGGCTTGCAAGGCGGGCCACACAACCATACCACGGCCGCGATCGGCGTCGCGCTCAAGGAAGCGGCGACACCCGAGTTCAAGCAGTACGCCCATCAGGTGGTGCGCAACGCCAAGGCACTGGCGGCGGAACTCAACGCGCGCGGCTTCAACCTGGTCTCCGGCGGCACCGACAATCATCTCATTCTGGTCGATCTCACCAACAAGAAAGTCATCGGCAAAAAAGGTGCGCAGGCACTGGAGCGCGCCGGCATCATCTGCAACTACAACACAGTCCCGTTCGATCCGCGCAAGCCGTTCAGCCCGAGCGGCATCAGGCTCGGCACACCGGCGATAACTTCGCGCGGCATGCAAGAGGCCGAGATGCGGCAAATCGGCGCGTGGATGGATGAAGTGATCGCGCATGTTGACGACGAGACGACCATCGCGCGCGTCGGCGGCGAGGTGCGCGAATTCTGCCGCCGCTTTCCCGCCCCCGGCCTCCTGCTCCAGCAGGATGCTGAAAAACTACTTTCAGCCCCCAATACTCAGTAATCATAGCGCAACGTGGCCTGCGTCAGTTTGTCGTAGCACGTCTCAAAAGCGAGTCGAAATCCCTTTTTCCGCATCCTTGTATGTTCCCGATCTGGTACAAGAATCAAAGTTGGTGAGGCGGCAGACCGGTGCACCCTTGGGAGAAGAATCCCGACTAGCAGCGGAGGTC
>JBOHWJ010000592.1:0-3927 GCA_050736495.1 Binataceae bacterium (SeqCode)
ACAGTATCCGGCGCGCGTACACCGAGGAGTCATTTGGCACTGACGAGGTGCTGCTGATTTCGACCCGTTTCGGCGGCGGCTTCATGCTAACGCAGCCGCATGACCAGATGGGCCCGAACGCGCATGCCTTCGGCCATCCGGGCGCCGGCGGATCGCTCGGCTTTGCCGATCCCGACGCCAAGGTCGGCTTCGGCTACACCATGAATAAGATGGGTCCGTACATTCTGATCGATCCGCGTCCGCGCGCGCTGATCGAGGCGGTCTACGCGTCGCTATAGACGCGGCGCGCTTGGTGTCCGATCCCGCAAGCAGGAAGCCTTTGCACAATGACGGTTCCGCTTCTGTTTGCGCTTCGCCCGCGCGCGCACAAGCTGTTTGCGCGACGCCGTGCTAACGTTCGGCGCGGATGTAATGCGCCATGATCAGCAAATCGTGGCCATGGCCGTGGCGGTCTTTGACCTGACGATTCAGCATGGCTTCAGCCTTGAAGCCGAGCCGTTCGAAGACGCGAATCGGTCCTGGATGATCCGCGACCATATCGGCCGTGAGCTTTTCGAGTCCGCACTTGAGCGCGAGGTCGAAGATGGTCTCCGCGAGCATGTGACCGAGACCGCGGCGGCGCAACGCCGGGTCGGCGACGATACGGATCTCGCCGACGTGCCGCGACCATCCGCCGCGTTGGCGCTCGAGCACGGCGGTGCCGACGATTTCGCGCGCCGCTTCGGCCACCATTACGGTTTCGCGATCGATATCGATCTCGTCGAGCCAGATTTCGACTTGCTCGCGGTTTAGCAGGTCCTCTTTCAAGAAGACGCGATCCTCTTCGGGTACGCGCTCGAAGAACTGGCCGACGGCGGCGCGATCCTGCGGGATAAGCGCGCGGACTGTGATTTCGGTGCCGTCGTGCAGATTCAACGTTTTGGGGTAATGGGCTAGGAGGTAGGCGGCGAGTGAATCCTGATCCATGACTAGAATTTTCCCTTTTGATGTGAGCGCCCCAAACGGGGGCCGTTTGCGCGAGCGTGTCATCCGTGCGTCCATACTTCTATGACGGGCGCTTAAGAGCTCGATTCAACCGCCTGCTTATAATGACGCGTCTCGATCGGTTCTACCGCCGTATGCGCTACATATTCAGTCAGGCGGCACCCGTGACCGTTTACTCAAATCAACCTGCCAGCCGCGAATGATTGCGCTTCAAGTCGGCGCATGGTCGCGATGCCGCCGCCGGAAAATCGTTGGAAAGCGCAACGTTTATCAGGTACAAATCTAATAACAAGGATTTCTTAGGCTGATTCCCTATGACCACCTGGTTTCCAGTTGCAATCGTACTGATAGTTTCGGGGCTCGTCGTCGGCGGCATGGTGATGGCCAGCCGCCTGCTTGGTCCGCGCCCCGCACATAACGACGTCAAAGGCGAGGCTTTTGAATGCGGCAATCCGGCAAGCGGCAGCGCATGGGGACGTTTCTCAGTACGTTTCTACCTGACCGCGCTGCTCTTCCTCGTGTTCGATGTCGAGATTGTTTTTCTCTATCCATGGGCGATGGAGCTCCGCGAACTGGGGATGTTCGGGTTTGTCGAGGTCTTGATCTTCGTCGCGGTCATGTTCGTCGGCCTCGTTTACGCATGGCAACGCGGCGCGTTTGACTGGGAATAAGATCGAGGCGGCAGCCGCCTCATGTGTTCGCCGGAGCGCGCCTCGGTGCGGTTCCGATGCTACCCCGACGGGCTTTGCGCCGCCTCCGCGCGCCGTTATCATCCTTGGGCGGGAGACCGGGGTTCCATCTCGACTATGAGCCCCGGTCCCGCCGCAAATCCGATGACGGCCCAGAGCGATACTGCCACCACCGAACCCCCCAAACGCGTCCTGATAATTCTGCTCGGCGCCATCGGCGACGTGGTGCGCGCACTGCCGTTGCTCGGACGTCTCCGGCGCGCCTGGCCGCATGCGCATATGGCTTGGGCGGTCGAACCCAAGTCCAAGCCCCTTCTCGAACGACATTCGTGGCTCGATCAGCTTATCGTTTACGACCGCCGCAAGGCGCCGTGGGCGTTCATCCCGTTCCTGCGTGAGGTTCGCGCTGGTCGCTTCGACCTGGTCGTCGACCTCCAGCGTCACCTTAAGAGCGGTGTGGTAGCGAAGGCTTCCGGGGCCAGCGAGCGCCTGGGCTTCGCCGCGCCCAACACCAAGGAGTTCAATCATTTATTTTCCACGCTGCGGATAGCGCCGCAGCCCAATCTGCGGCTCAAGCTGATGCAGTACCAGGCGTTTGCCGATTTGATCGGAGCTCCACCCGCGCCGGTCGAGTTTGGCCTGGAATTACCCGCCGATGAGAAGCGGCGCGCGGTCCAACTGCTCGAAGGTGCGCCGCGCCCGCTGGCCGGCGTGATACTGGGATCGTCGTGGCCAAGCCGGATCTATTTTCCCGAGGCGGTCGCCGCGGTGGCGCGTGATCTTGCGCGTCCGGCTCCCGATGGTCCCGCGCTTTTCCCGGTGCTGCTTGGCGGTGCGGATGAAACCGGCCTGGCGACGGAAGTGATGCGTCATCTTGACCCGGCGGCGGCGCTTAATCTCGCCGGGCGTACCGGGCTGCGCGATCTCTTTGCGATTTTCGCCGAATGCGCGGTGGCTTTCGGTCCCGATTCTGGTCCGATGCATATCGCCGCGGCGGTCGGATGTCCGATCGTTTCGCTATGGGGATCGACCTCGCCGCGCCGCTCCGCGCCGTGGGGCTATGCCGACCTGGCCATCCACTCAGACATTCCATGCCATCCATGCTACCTGCGCCAATGCCCGATTGGGCGGGAATGCATGCGGCGCATCGCGCCGCAGGAAGTCGTCGCGATGGTGCGGCGAACGTTGGCCGCACGGCGCCGCGCGGAGGTCGACTCCGCGAGCGGGGCCGTCACCCCCAGGACGGCCGCGACGATCGACAGAATTACTAACGCAATCTTCGTGGTGGGCGGAGAGCGGCGATGAGCGCGCATGCGCAGCCGCTGATGGTCGAGCGTTCCGGTTGGCGTTTCTTTGTCCCCGCCGGAGCGCGCGATCACGCCACCGCGATTTGCGATGAACTGCTGGGTCAGGCGCTGACGGCCGTTGACGGTGCGCGCGGACGGCCGCATCGGCGCTCGCGCCATGCGACCACCTACCGCATTCGTCCAACGTCCTCCGGCGCAATCACAGGCGAGGTGTTCCTCAAAATTCTCGACGCCCCGGTGGGATTGGATCGGCTGAAGCGAATGGTTCGCGGGTCGCGCACCCGTCATGTCGCGGCTATCACCGCCCGGCTCAACGCCTTCGGATTTTCGGCGCCGGCGGTGCTGATGTACGGATGCGAGCGGGCGGGCGGGCGTGAGGTGATCGCTATCCGCCGCGCGGACGGCGACGGACCCTTCGCCACGATGATGGCGATAGAATCGGCTCCGCTCATGCACAAACGTGCGATCCTGCGCGCCGTTGGGCGCGAGGTTGCGCGGCTTCATCGCTGTGGTTTCGTTCATGGCGACCTGACGCCGCACAACATTTTGGCGGTGCGCGACGAGCCGCCGCGTTTTATTTTTATCGACCACGAGCGGACGCGGCGCGCGTTCCCGTTCGGACGGCGCCACCGGCAATTGCGCAACTTGGTACAGTTGGGGCGTTTCAATCTGCCCGGGCTTACATGCCGCGACCGCTTGCGGGTGTTGGACGCTTATGCGGCGGCGTCGGGCGTGCGCAACCGCGGAGCATTCGAGCGCCGGGTGGCACGGATGCTAGCGCGTCGGCTGAAACGCGACGGCGCGGGAGTACGTTGCGCCACCGCAAATCCACGAAACATTGCTCGATGAAGTCGACCGCGACTGACGGTACGGCGCGACTGCGGCGCGTTAGAGGGTGCGAGGGAGGTGCCAATGGCGGAGGAGCATGGAGTCTCGGTGGTAATACC
>JBOHWJ010000593.1:0-4500 GCA_050736495.1 Binataceae bacterium (SeqCode)
GATCAGGAGCTTGCGATCGTCGCGAAGCTTCTTGAGCCAGCCGGCCACGTACGCGGCCTGATTCTCGATGACTGCGGCTGTAATGCCGGCTTCCGCGCAAAGGTAGGCGGCTCCCATTTCAGCGCACAATTCTTCTTTTGAGTAGACGGCGGAACCGAACGGGGCGGCTTCGCAAATCCCTTCTCGCGCAAGGCGCTTCTGATGGCCGGTGCTGTGGCCATTATGCCGATATCGGCATAACGTCCATTATGCCGACTTCCGAATTATGCCGCGTTGTCGCAAGAAGCATCGCCAGTGGGCAGGGCCATGAGGGGGAAATCGGCATAATTCTGTGGCATGAGCGCGAGGTCAGCTTAAAACTCTACGAACCAAGACGGCTCCAACCCGTCGGTTCGCAGGACATAGATTCGTTCTCATGCTGCGCCAGACGAATCGCTGAGCGCTTACACGATAGTGGCGGTGGCCGCTACCAGATGCCCGCGGCCAAGCCGCCACCTGAGAGAGCGAGTACGATGCCAACTGCGCGCGCGAGCCAAAGCCCGCCAGGCAGGACCCTTTCTGCAAGGACGAGAGCGGCAAGCGCGGCGCACCAAGCTGCGTTCATCACACCGGCGACGAACAAAAGCAGCATCAATAGCCAGCAACAGCCGACGCAGTACAGCCCGTGACGAACGCCCATCACCAGCGCTCCACCCATTCCGGCGCGCCACTCGGAAAGCAGGAAGCCGACTGGTGTGCGGCAATGCTTGAGGCAGGCCGATTTCGCGGAGGAGAACTGGAAGAGTCCCGCGCTCACGAGAAGCACTGCATCGACCGAAGGGCTCGCCGTCTTCATTCCACAAGCTGATAACATCGCTGCGGAATGAAGACCCCACTGGGCGACAGTCACCAGTACGCTGAACCCCATCCAGACCACCAGGTATCCGCCAAGGAAAGAACTCGTCGTCCGCCAAGGGGTGCCCGTGCCGCCGATACGCCGCCGCTCCAACCCGGCGAAGGCCAGCACCATCGGAGATGCGGTAGGCGTCATCATGGCGACCATCATCACGCCCACATCAGCGCGATCGTCGCCAGCTCGGCGGGACCCCATCGGGCCAAGGGAGAGACAAGCAAAGGCGACGAGGTCCGCATCATCGCATCCCCGACCCACCGGCTCTCGATACCGGTGAATAAAGTCAGTGCGACCAAGCCGCCCAGAACGATCCAGCGATCGCGGCGCAGCAGGGCGGTGAGCGGATCTCGCACCTTCGGGCTGGGGTCACCCGTTAGTGTATTGGAAGGAGGAATAGAACCCATTCCTCTTCGAGATCTCCCAACTGTAGCCGTGATCCTGGTAGCGCATCTTTTCCGACCGTGCCGCGACCGCTGGGAATCCGGGCGCTATTGCCAGCGGATGACCGCTGACCGTCACGTCGCCCGCCGGCCCCTCGATCGCTTGAATAGTCGCATCCGCGACGTTGCCCACTCGAACCGAGCGTCGCCTACCGTCGGCCCGATACTCGATCGATACGCTTCGGACTCCAAGTACTTCGCCGATGTGCTGCGCGACACGCCCCAGATGACCGCCCGCCTGACCGCTGAAGATTTTTGTCAGGGCTTGTCGCTGCTCTCCGGATGCGCGTTCGTCGAGATAAAGTGCTGCCTTCCACTTGACCTCTGCCATGTGGCCGGGACTGTGGACGGCTAGCGCCACGTTGAGGCCATTGAGCGAGACCTCACTGAAGCGACCTTCGTCAACGTGCCACGCGAGAAGCACGGTGCAGTCGCCTTCGGTGGGCGGACTCAAAAAGACACACGGGCAGGCGGTCTCGCAGTTGCAAGTTTCGAAGTACGAGCCTTTAAGGGTCCACGAGTCAGACATGCTATTCTCCTCCTTTGTGTTGCAGGGGCGAACTCACTCGCCCTCGGCTTGTCTTCTTCGTAGCTATTCTCGATTCCCCGATACGAGCCTCGATCATGCGTCGAAAGCGGCGGAGGCCCGAGGCTATGCGCCTCGGATCGTCGTGTGCCCTTGCCATAATGACGGCACCCTCGATCACCATGAGCGTTAGCTCCGCCAGCTCGCCCGCTTCCTTTGGGCCGCGCGCGATTGGCCGGAAGATCGGCGCCAGCCTATTCACCAGCTCTTCGAATATCTCAGCTACGCGCCGCCGTATCATTGGGCTCGACTCGGCGAGCTCGCAGGCGAAGTTCCCCATCAGGCATCCGTGCCGCCAGAGTTCCGGTCCAATCGCCTCAAGATGATCGAACAGGGCGAGCAGACGCAGGTACGGATCATCCATCCCCGCGTACGCGCCGTTTGCCACACACGCGACACCTTCCTCGTAGAATCCGTTCAGGACCGCGAGCCCGAGTTCTTCTTTCGTTTCAAAAAAATGGTAGAGGCTCCCCTTCGTCACTCCCGCTCTTGAACAGATGTCGTCGACGGACGTCGCGGCGTAACCGTACTTGAGCATCAGGTTGCGAGCCGTCTTGAGAATGCTCGTTCGTGACGGAGTTTCGGACATTGCTCTGACGAACTATACCAACCGGTCGGTTTAGTCAAACGCCATTTACCGGATCGGCCCTGTTGAGCAATTGCGGTGCGAAGCAGCGGTCGCTCGAAAGGAGCAGAATGAGTACTTACTGCTCAGGCATCGCCGGAATCGCCTTGCCCAGAACCATCAGATCGGCTTGCGATACGATCCTCGTTAGGCGAGAAGTCCTTCCCTTCACCCGAAAAATGAAAGGAAGGGCAGATGACATTCGTAAGGAATCCTGGAGACGAAAGGGCTGACGAGGCGGGATGGCCGCGGTTTCATCGGCAAACCTTCATGGAGCGACTGGGTGCGCAGGGCTACGCGGCAGTCACGATCCAGGAATACCGCACGATCGCCGGCAGGCTGTGCGAGGCAATCGAGAAACGCGCTCTTCGGATCGGTGACCCCGATGGCGCCACCACGGAACGCCTTCGGCGCGCGGTCCTGAGTGGGATCACCGGCAGCGCCCGCAGCTATGCCAAGTTCTGCCTGGGACGGTTCATCGAACATCTGAGCGAAGCCGGTGTAGCGACTGTCCCGGAACCGCCGGCGAAAAAGGCGACGGCGCTGGACCGCCTCCGCGACGAATATGAGGCCTACCTGCGCCGACAGCGAGGACTGGCGGAGTCCACGATCGCTCACTGCACGCGCTTCCTGGAGCGGTTCGTGGCGTTTCGCTTCGGCGACAAGCTCGGCGACCTCAACGCGATCACGCCGGACGATATCGTGGCTTTCCTGTGCAAGCTTAAGATTGGGGCGCATGCCCGAGTCAGCAAAGCACTACCGTCCCATCTGCGATGCCTGTTTAACTTCCTGTTGGGAGCGGGAAGACCAAACGCGATCTGGCTGCCAGCCTGCCGCGCGTCGCCACCAGCGCCGACCATCTGCCGCGCTATCTCAAGCGCGAAGAGATCCAGCGGCTTATCGAAGCGGCGCGGACCGACGACGCGATCGGGCGGCGCAACTACGCGATGTTGCTGCTCATGGCACAGCTGGGACTTCGCGCTCCCGAGGTTATCGCGATCCAACTTGATGACATCGACTGGCGCGCGGGCGAAATCCTGATTCGCGGCAAGGGCAAACTGCACGACCGCATGCCGCTTCCCGCGGACGTGGGCGAAGCGATCGTGGATTACATCAGAAACGGACGAGCCGGCCACTTTCGTGCGTTGTTCGTATCGGCGAGGACGCCGCACCATCGGCCGTTCAAGAATGCCCAGATCATCAACACCGTGCTGGAGAACGCGTTCAGGAAGACCGGCCTGAAGCCGCCGCAGAAGTACGTCGGCTCACATCTGCTGCGCCACAGTCTCGCTACCGACATGCTCCGGAAAGGAGCGTCGCTGGACGAGATCGGCGAGGTGCTGCGCCATCGCTCGCGCATGACAACAACGATCTACGCGAAGTACGACATCGACGCGCTGCGCTCGATCGCACAGCGGTGGCCAGTCGGAGGAGACGCTCGATGACGCCTCTAACCGCACGCCTCAAGCAGTACATCGCCGTCCGGCGCAGTCTCGGCTATGATCTGTCCTTCCCCGAACGAGTCTTGCGCCGCTTTGCCGAGTTCGCCGACCGCGAAGGCGCTGATCATATAACCGTCGATCTGTTCCTGCGCTGGAAGGAGCACTACGGTTCGGCCAACAGCTACACCTGGTCGAGGCGGCTCAGCATGGTGCGTGTCTTTGCCAGTTGGCTTCAGGGCTTCGATCCTCGCACTGAGGTTCCGCCGCCCGGCCTGATATCCAACAAACCGCGCCGGACGCGGCCCTACATCTATACCGATGATCAGATCGTTGAGATCGTGGCCGAAGCAGGCCGACTCCCGTCATCCTACGGGCTGCGCGGATGGACCTGTTCGACGCTGTTCGGCCTGATCGCCGTCACCGGACTGCGCGTGAACGAAGCCCTCGGGCTGGACGAGGAGGAGGTCGATCTCAAGGAAGCAGTGCTGACGATCAGGCGCGCGAAGAATCGCAAG
>JBOHWJ010000594.1:0-6525 GCA_050736495.1 Binataceae bacterium (SeqCode)
CCTCGGTATTGACCAGCGCGCGCACGCCCGCCGCGCGCATCCGCTCGCCGGCGATGCCGAAGATGTCGCAGTTACAGTCGCGCGCGAGAATTTGCCCGGAGAGGTCGGCGCCGTGGAGATCACCCGAAGCCTCGCCGGCGACAATCATGATGCGCCGGCGCCGTGGCGCGAGCGCCGCCGGGCCGGGGGAGATAGTAGCGCTTTCAGCCTGCATCGCGATGAAATTGTGATGGAAAAACGCGGTTCGCGCCACGTCGGGACGCGTTTCCATTCCGATGAATTCAGCCGCGCGCGTTCACCCGGCTGATGTCGCCCACGACCACCTGCGGCGGCACTTGGAGCGTTTCGTACTGGCGCACCTGGTGGCCGTCGGGGCCGAGTAGAAATCCCAGCGCGACATGGTCGATCGAACCGTTGGGATTAATCCGCCGCTTGATCTTGAACAGCTTGAGCACGCCCTCGACCTGCGCCGGCGTGCCGGTCAGAAAGAGCCAGCCCTCGTCGTTGGCCTCATGCGATTTCGCATAGTCGAGCAACTGCCGCGGATGGTCGTGCTCGGGGTCGATCGTGATTGAAACGAATGTGACTTCGGAGCCGAGCCGCGGCCCGAGCAGCTTCGCCACCGCGGCCAGTTTGGCCGTCAGCAGCGGGCATAAAGTGGGGCAGGTCGTGTAGATGAAGTCGATGAGGACGGGTTTGCCCTTGAGCGAAGCGAGTGACACGGCCGTGCCGTGCTGGTCGACCAGGCTTACATCGGGCAGGCATTGCGCCGTATTGGAAGCGGCAAATGAGCCGCTTTCAGCTTGCTCGGGTGGTGTCGAAATCTCGACCGTATTTTTCTCACATCCGCTGAGCGCGGCCAGCGCGATTAGCGAGAGCGCAAGCAGCGTGGGAGCGGTCAACAGACGCAGCGCATTATTCATCTGAACAGATACCCGGCGGTAAATCGATTCCATCCAATCGTCACGCGAAACCGCATACGCGTCAACCTGCGCGCCGGCGCGGCGTCTCAACTCGGCGCAATTTTGCTCTCGCGCTCGATCGCGGTGCGAATCCGCTCGCTCAGCTCGATCACGCGCAAGCCGTCAGCGGCCGTGACCATCGGCGCGCTGCGTGTGCGCACGCTCCGCACGAATGCCGCGACCTCATCCATTAACGGATCGCCCTCGCCGAGTTCGATTTGTTCCGCCGAAATGGCCGGATAGGCGCTGCCGGGCGGCGGCGGGCTCTTGCGATAGACTTGGATGCGGCGCGCCTCGTAATCGACCGAGATATAGGCATCAGGCTGAAAGAAGCGAATCTTGCGCTCGCGCCGCGCGGCGACGCGGCTGGTGTTGAGATTGGCGATAAGCCCGTCGCTGAAGCGGATGCGCGCGTTGGCGACGTCGATGCGATCGGTCAGGACCGCCACGCCGACCGCCTCCAGCGAAACGATCTCGGCCGCGGTCAACGTCAGGATGACGTCGAGGTCGTGGATCATCAAGTCGAGCACGACGTCTACGTCGGTGCCACGTTCGCTGAACGGCGCCAGCCGATGGCATTCGATGAAGCGCGGTGACTTGAGCACCGATCGTAGATTGACGATGGCGGGGTTGAAGCGTTCGAGATGGCCGATTTGCAGGATGCGCCCGCTGTGTTCGGCGCGCGTCTTCAGGTCGCGGGCTTGCGCGACTGTCGCCGCCATGGGCTTTTCCACCAGCAGGTCGATTCCCGCCTCCATCAGGGCCGCGGCGATTGCATGATGGGCGACGCCGGGCGCGGCGACACTGACCAGGTCGACCTTGCCGGCCAGTTCGCGATAGTCGCTGAGCGGCGCGGCACCGGTTGCGTGCGCCACTTTGGCGGCGCGGGCGCTGTCGATATCGACTACGTATTCGAGGTTCACCCCCGCCAGCGCCAGATATTTCAGTGCGTGAAGGGCGCCGAGCCGTCCGGCGCCAACTACCGCCGCCCGCAGTTCATCCATAGCCGTAGACTGTAACGCCGAGTTCGCTGGCGCGCGCAAGCGTGCGGTCGCGCTCTAGGATGAGCGCTTTGTGCGCCTCGACGCCGATTAGAGCGGCGCCGATGTCGCCCAGCAGGTCGATGGTCGCGGGGCCAATCGCGGGGCGGTCGAAGCGCAAATCCTGGTTCGGCTTGGCGGCCTTGGCCACGACCAGGCCCTTGCCGCTGAGCGCGGCGGCGCGCCTCAGCGCGGCGTCGGTACCCTCGATCGCCTCCACTGCGGCGACCACGCCATCACGCACGGCGACCGCCTGTCCGATGTCGAAGGCGCCGAGCGCGCGCATGAGGCCGAATGCCAGTTCGAGGTCTTTGAGTTGCGCGCCGCTGGGTTCCGGCCCGGCCGCAAGACCAGCGCCGGCCAGTGCGCCGTCGAGTAGCGGGACCGGATCGATCACGGGGATACCGTCGGCTTCGATTTCGCCGGCGACCGCACGCAAAATGGTATCGTCGCTGAAGCGGCCCACCCGCGCCAGCATCTGGAGCGCGCGTGCGTCGGGCGCGAACGAAGTCCCAAGGCGGGCGCGTGAAATTCCGCCCGCCATCGCGGCTTCGGCCACGCCGCCGGCCTTGAAGGCGTCGATCATTTTTTGCAGTTCGCCGACCTTGATCCAGGTAATCTCGTCAACAATCGCGGCGAGCGCGGGATCGGTCTCGTCGCGATGAGCGACGGCGACAATTCTTATTCCATGTCGGCGCGCGGCGGCGGCGACTTCGAGCGGGAAAACTCCGTTGCCGGCGATTAGCCCAAGTCTAGTCACGGTCGCGGCCAACGACTCCGCGCGAAGAGTTGGCGATGAAATCGATCAGACGGCGCACTTCGGGAATGTGCCCGCTCTCGGCCAGCACCTGCGCCATTGCCTCATCGCGCAAGAGCTTGCCATAGAAAAGCGTGCGGAAGGCGCCCTTCAAGTCGGCGATGGTTTCGGCGCTTATGCCGCGGCGCTCGAGGCCCGTGGCGTTGACGCCGACCAACCGTGCGCGGTCGCCCGCGACCATCGCATACGGCGGCACGTCCTGCGCAACCTTTGATCCCGCCGCGACGAAGGCGTGCGCGCCGACGCGGCTGAATTGATGTATTCCGCACATACCGGCGGTGACCACCCATTCATCGAGCACGCAATGGCCGGCGAGTTCGGTCGAATTGGCGATGATTGAATGGTCGCCGATTTGGCAGTCGTGGGCGACGTGGACGTAGTTCATCAGCAGCACATGGTCGCCGATGCGCGTCACCATGCCGCCGCCTTCGGTGCCGCGATGGATAGTGGTAAATTCGCGGATCCTGTTGTCGTCGCCAATCTCGAGGCGTGACGGCTCGCCGCGGTACTTGAGATCCTGCGGCGCGGCGCCGACCGAAGCGAACTGAAAGATCTGGTTGCGTGCGCCGATCGTAGTGGCGCCTTCGATCACGGCGTACGCGCCGACCACGGTTTCAGCGCCGATGTTGACGTTGGCGCCAACCACCGCGCCTGGTCCAATCTCGGCTGTGGAGTCGAGTTCGGCGTGGCGGTCGATCACCGCCGAGGGATGAATGCGGCCGCTTATGGCAGTTGCTCCTCGACTTCCATCGCGGACAGTTCCGCTTCGGCGGCCAATTCACCGTCGACGCGCGCCTCCGCGTGCATCTTCCACAGCGGATGATGATGCTTGAGTAGCCGCACCTCGATGCGGAGCTGATCGCCCGGTACCACCCGATGCCTGAAGCGCACCCGGTCGAATCCGGTCAACATGAAGAGGCTGCGCCGCTCTCCGATGATGCCGAGCGCAAGGATGGCGGCCGATTGCGCGAGCGCCTCGAGCACCAGCACGCCCGGCATAATCGGCATGTTGGGGAAATGGCCGACGAAGAAGGGCTCGTTGACGGTTACGTTCTTGAGCGTAAGCGCGCGGCTATCCTCGAGTTCGAGCACCCGGTCGACCAGCAGAAACGGATAGCGATGCGGCAGCAGCTTTAAGTAACGGTCGAGATCGTTTTTCCTTTCGTCAGACACGGTCGCGCTACTTCGTAATGGTTGAACGGCCGCTTCCCGATTCTGGCGGCGCCGACGGCGACATCGAACGCTGTCCGCCGCTGAAGCCGCCGCTACCAGATTCACTGGCCGGCGCCTCGGAGGCGAGCGAGCCGGCCTTGACGTTCATCGCATCGTAGGTGCGGATGACTTCGTCGGTTATATCGATGGATGGAATGGCCCACAGCAAGGTGTTTTTTTCCAGCACCATCGTATAACCGTCCTTTTGGGCGATCTGGCGGACGACGGTGGCGAGGTCGCGCACGATGGCGCCGGTGACCTCATTGTCCTTTTGCTGCAACTCGTCGCGCGAGTTCTTATAGCTCTCCTGAAAGTCACGCAGCTTCTTGTTGTACCGGTCGGCGAGGTTCTCGCGCTGATCAGGCTGCATCAGGGGACCCTTCTGCTGGATCTCATCCTTCAGTGATTGCACTTCACTCTGCTGTTTTTGCAACTGCCCTTGAAGGCGCTCCACGCGCACGCGGAAATCCGCCTTGGCCAGCTTACCCGCATGGCATTCATTGAGTGCGCGCTGGATGTCGACGTAGGCGAGCTTGACTTCGGCGCGTGCCGTTCCCGCCCCGAGCAACGCCAGCATCATCACCAGCATCACACCGATCGTGAACCGTTGTCTCATTACGATCCCGCAAGCCTCCCATCAAGATCTGCATGGACCTGGGCCGGCCGAGTCATGCTGGCGCCGGTGCTCCCACGTCCCTGAACCCATCGCGATTACGGGCGCGATTACTGGCGAACAATAAAAGCAGCTTCAGCCGCACCGTGCTATAGCGGAGCGCCGGCGCCAAAGTTGAACACGGTACTCTGGTCGTTAGGCCGCGGATTGATCGGGCGGGCGATACTGACGGCAATCGGTCCAAACGGAGAACGCCAGCGCACGCCGACGCCGTAGGCCGCCTGCAGATTGTCGGGCGACGCGCTTTCATGGAGCCTGAAGGCGTTGCCGGCGTCCAGGAACAATGCGCCGCGCAACCCCAAAGACGTTATCAGTGGAAACGTGGTTTCGCCGCTCATCAGCAGTTCCTGGCTGCCGCCGATCTGTTCGACCGAAAACGGCGCGCCAAGCTGGTTGAAAAGCGTAACCTGCGGTCCCAACGAATACAATTCGTAACCGCGCACATCGCCGCCGCCACCTTGGCCGCCGGGGAAAAAACGCTCATACAGCGGTAGTTCGCCGCCAGCGCCGCGGGTGAGCGAGGTGCCAATGCCGTAAGTGAAGCCTGGCGAAAACACCCATTCGCCCCATTCCGGGCTCTTGAGATACGGGAAAAACCAGCGGCCATGGACAATGCCCTTGATGAATGCAGTGCCGCCGAGCCCGGCCATTTCCATGTTGAAGCTTTGGATCGAACCGCTGCGCGGGTCGATAGGGTTGTCGACCGTGAAGCGCCTGATGCTCGGTAAAATTTCCGAGATCACGGTGCTGCCCTTGTAGCGCAGGATGTCGAAGGTTGTGAACGGGCTCAAGCCGCCGATAGTGACGTGCTCCCACTGGTAACCCAGGCCGGCGGTGACGTTGTCGAGCGAGAGCGGACCAATTTTTTTGAGTCCCAGTTCGGTCAGCGGATAGGTCGTGTTGAGCAGGAAGCCGCCGTTGGTCTGATCGAAGCTGAACAGGAACAGCTTGTCGTAAAATAACTGCATGTTGACGCTGAGCGGCATGTCGAGGAACCACGGCTCGGTGTAGCCCAGATTGTAATTCTGATAGAGAAAGCCGATTTGCGCCGTCGCCGTGGCGGATTCGCCGCCGCCGAACAGATTGGTATTGCCTATGGAGAAGTCGCCAAATACGGATGAATAGCTGTCGTAGCCGCCGCCCACCTGGAATGACGCCGTATTGGCTTCCTGTACCGCCACGTCGAGGTCAATCTTGTCGGTCGCGGGACCCGGCGATGTCGTGATGCGCGTGTTCGAGAAGTAACCGAGCGCGTCGAGCCGTTGCTTGGACTGCTGGATTTTCCCGCTCGAATAAGGTTCCTGCTCCTGGATTTGCAGTTCCCGCCGGATGACCTTGTCGGAGGTTTTCGTGTTGCCGGTGATCTTGATGCGGTCAACCAACACTTCCTGGCCCGGATTGATGTTGTAGTCGACCCCGACCGTTCGTGTCATCGGGTCGATCTGCGTGCGCGGATCGACGTTAACGTACGCGTAGCCGCGGTCGGAGTAGAAGTCGGACAGGGTGAGCACGTCGTGCTCCATCTTGGTGCCGCTGAACACCTCCTTGGGCTTGAGCGTGAGCTTGTTTACGAGCTCCTTGCTGGGAACCTTCAGATTGCCAGTCACGTCGACGGTGCCGAGGTGGTAAATCGGCCCCTCGTCGATATTCCAGGTGACGGCGAGCGAATCACCATGGCGCACCACGGCCGGTTCGGCGACGTGAACGTTCAAGTAACCGTGATCATAGTAGAAGGTGGTCAGGCGGTCGGTATCGTCCTGCAACTTTTTTCGATCGAGGATACCGGTCGAGAACAGGAAACTCAGCAGGTTATGTGGCCGC
>JBOHWJ010000595.1:0-1881 GCA_050736495.1 Binataceae bacterium (SeqCode)
CGAGCGGCCGGAAGCCGTGCGGATCCGGAACCTCTAAGAGGTTCACGTCGATCACCTCGGTTTTCAGATTACCTTCCGTTCCCGCGAAGCGCCCGTAAAAGGTTTTGAACAGGCCCGTTAAGGTCGAATTCAGGACGCCAGTGAGAGTGATTTGCTCAGGTTCCGAGAGCGCTGGAGCGGAAATATCGAACAAGTTGTGATTGCACACAAGGCGCTCGGGGTTGTGCGCAATGATATGACGGTATTGCTGAGCCATGGGCCAGAGAGCGAATCCTGGCTTTACTAGTTTCGTCAAATCGTACCAGGGGGTTCTCGCGGCAACAGTTGACCTTTTGGGAACCGGCACGGATTTCGACTTGCTCGACTCAAATGCGTGGGTCTCACCATAACGAAGATAACGGGCAACCCAAGTTCCCTTGAGCGCAGCGAGCGGCTCTCCCACCATGAGAACGACACGGTCCAGCTCGGCCGCGCGAACCACGGGGCGATCGATGGTCATCAAGCTGTGAACCTCGGGGCGCAGATATTCGGTCTCGATCGGGTGCTCGCTGCCGTCGCCGGCGCGGACAATCTTGATCCGACCCTCCTCGACCGGCGCGCGATCCAAGCCATAGCGGCGCTTCAACTCCGCCTTCGCCTGAAAGGTCTCAAGTGCCGATCGCGTGATGTCCCGCGGCATAAAAAACGCATCACAGCCGGATTTCACGCCGAAGCGGATGTCGGCAATTTCTCCAAGCGGAACAAACCGCGAGCCAAAGTCGCGCATCACTTGAAAATAGAAGTCGGGCGCGCGAACGTAGCGTCCCCATTTGCCTCCCGCGTACGTTGAAGCGTCGCCTACTTGAAATACCCGGTCCTGACCTTCATCTCCATGGTCCTCTTCGTCTTCGCCCGCTATCTGTTGCTGCGCGCCTTCGCCGGCGAGCAGACGCGCAGCGCGGACGCCTTCCTGCCACAGATCATGCTGTGGTTTCGTGATGATCCGAAGGTCATCGTTCTCAGTGTCGTCGTTGGCGCCCTCAATGCGTTGGCGCAGTACGTCGAGCGCGCCAAAACGCATCGCACCGTCCGTGGGTTCCACGATGATTTCAGCTAAGGGCTTTTTGAACTGAACGAACTTAACCAGCGATTTCATCCTCGCGGTGCTGTCCCCGCAGCGCTGTAGAATCGTGACGCACGTCTTCACGCGCGCATCCTCGAACCAGGGCTCGGTCTCGCTCTCGCAGATCGCGATGATACGGAAGTTCTGTAGAATCCAGCGCTGAAGCGCAAATCCGTACTCCACGTCGAGCCATGAAGACGAGGTCAGAAAGCCGAAGTACCCATCCTCGCGGAGGAAGTGCGCCGCCGCCGGCCAGAAGTAACAATGCACATCGCTGCGGCCCGAGAGCTTCGTGCCGGGCGCCCGTTCAGCGACAATTTGGCTCATCTTAAGTTTCGCTTCGCGCCCTAGCTTTTCCTGCCGAACGTAAGGCGGATTACCGACAACCGCGTGCAACTTTGGCAGCTTGATTTCATTCGTTCCGTCGCCATCCGGAAGCGAGCAAAAGGTCTGGTTCGGATTTACATCGAAGAAGTCGCGGCGGGCGATGCGTGGATAATTCGCCTCGTCGTTTATTTCGCGCGCAGCCAAGTTTAGCGTCGACAAGTGTGCGGGATAAACAGCAATGTCACAACCGAACAATTCGGAGAGGAGATCAAGATGCGGCTTTTGGGGTTGCAGATACCGCTTGCGGTAATAGGCGCGCACCAGAAAACTGCCGCTGCCGCACGCCGGATCTAAGACGGCTCCGTCCGCGCTCCTGATGCAGAAAGCATTGATCAGGTCCACCACATCATCGCCGGTGAAATGCTGGCCCCAGCGATGGCGCTCTTCGGGAC
>JBOHWJ010000596.1:0-6038 GCA_050736495.1 Binataceae bacterium (SeqCode)
TTCATAAGCTGCCGAACGCGCGCTTTTATCTCCAGGAGCGCGAGATTGCGTTCGAGACCGGGCGCTACATGCGTTATCCATATTTCGGCCACGGGTTCGAGACCGAGGATGTGGTTGGGATCCTGCGGCTCAACTTTACACGCAGAGTCGAACTGTACCATGGCGACATGAATCTGGCGCCGGGGCTCACGCTGCATCTCGCTCCCGGCCATACCGCTGGTCTGCAGGTGGTGCGCGTGCATACGCAGCGCGGCAACGTCGTGCTGGCTTCCGATTCCAGCCACTTTTACGAAAACATGCGGACCAACCGCCCGTTCGCTGCCGCGCTGGACCTCGGCGCCGCGATCGATTCGTTCCGCACGCTCGAACGCCTCGCCGACTCGCCTCACCACATCGTCCCCGGCCATGATCCGCTCGTGATGCGGCGCTACCCGGCATCTTCTTCTTCACTAAAGGACATCGTCGTGCGCCTCGACGTCGATCCGGCGGAGTGATCATACTCACTTACGCGTCACTATCGCCATAGCTGGCACGTCTCGCTTAGTGAGCAATTGGCTTACTACACGGCCTGAGGAGCCGATGACTACATGGAGGTACACCGCATGCGTATCGAGTTCGTCGGCGTCTCGCATTGGCATACGTGGCTCCATCTTGCGCCGGTCGGTGGAAATTATCGGGACGGCACGGTGCCGCGGGATGCGGACGGCGCCCACCACGAATATGGCGTGTTATCCGATCTTTGCCCGCGGCGTGCTGGCACGTTTGGGGCGGGAATGGCCGCCGGTCGCCGATCTGGACGACATCGCGGCGGTGATGCGCGTGATCGCCGCGGCGTATGCGATCTCGCCGCTGATCGCCGCGGCGGCGCCGGCCTGAAGCTTCAGAACATCGCGCATGCTGAACAGAGTAAGCCAATCTTTGCTACTTGATTGCAAATCGCGAGTTACTTGTTGGTGGATATCTCATGTCACAGGTAAAGATTCTCCTCGACGAGCCGGACATACCGGCCAACTGGTACAACGTTGTGGCGGATATGCCCAGGCCGCCAGCGCCGCCGCTTGATCCGGGTGGAAAACCAATCAGCCCCGACGCGCTCTCCGCGATCTTTCCGGCCGCGATTATCGAACAGGAAGTCTCGCGCGAACGCTGGATTCCCATTCCCGAGCCAGTGCGGCAGATTTATCGCCAGTGGCGCCCGACTCCGCTCTATCGCGCCCTGCGTTTGGAGCAGGCGCTCGGCACCCCCGCCCGTATCTACTATAAGTACGAGGGAGTCAGCCCAGCCGGATCACACAAGCCCAATACGTCGGTGGTGCAAGCCTTTTTCAACTTCCAGGCCGGCGTTCGCCGTCTGGCGACCGAGACTGGCGCCGGCCAATGGGGTTCCGCGCTCGCGATGGCGGGGCGGATGTTTGGTATCGAGGTTCGCGTTTACATGGTACGCGTCAGTTACGAGCAAAAGCCTTTCCGGCGCTCAATGATGGAGACGTGGGGTGCGGAAGTCATCCCGAGCCCAAGCACGCAAACCAATTCCGGCAAACACGTGCTGGCGCGCGACGCCGACTCTCCGGGATCCCTCGGCATCGCGATTTCAGAAGCGGTCGAAGAAGCCGCTTCGCGCAAGGATACCAACTATGCGCTCGGCTCGGTTCTGAATCACGTTCTACTACACCAGACAGTGATTGGGCTGGAGGCGAAAAAACAGTTCGAGAAGACGGGCGATTACCCTGACGTGGTCATCGCCTGTTGCGGCGGCGGATCGAACTTCGGCGGGACCGCGTTCCCGTTCTTCGCGGACAAGGCCGCCGGACGGCAGGTTCGATTGGTCGCTGTGGAACCCGACTCATGCCCTACGCTGACTCGCGGCCATTATGCCTACGACTCCGGCGACAGCGCGGGCCTGACGCCGCTGATGCTCATGTATACGCTGGGGCGCAGCTTCGTGCCGCCGCGAATCCACGCCGGCGGGCTTCGCTATCATGGCGATTCGCCGCTCGTTTCCCAGCTTCACCACGAGGGCCTGGTCGAGGCAATCGCCGTTCCGCAGCGGGCGACTTTCGAGGCGGGTGTGCTTTTCGCAGGCGCCGAGGGAATTGTCCCGGCGCCGGAAACCAATCATGCTATCCGTGCCGTAATCGACGAGGCCGAACTATGTAAGCGTACGGGTGAGCGAAAGACTATTTTCTTTACGCTCTCAGGGCATGGTCACTTCGACATGGCGGCCTACGACCGTTACCTCAGCGGTCAGCTCGAGGATTCAGCTTATCCCGAGGCGGCCATAGGGGCGGCGTTAGCCGACTTGCCTAAAATCGCTCACCAACCGAGCTGAAGGCTGAGCGGGCGAGGAGCTCAAATGATTAAGCCCTACACGGCCGTCGGGCTGATCCCCACGGTCCGCGGGATACGCAAGCGCGACGAAATCCTGGTTAATATCGAGCACCTGAATCACCTGATGAAAGCGGCCGCATGGCTGTCGAGTCTCAGCCTGCCGGTCCGCCTGATCGCGCTGCCCGAGGGCGCCTTGCAGGGTTTCAACGACGAGATATTCGATCTCGACCACGTCCAGTTCTCAAGGGAATGCGCGATCGACATTCCAGGCAACGAAACCGACGCGCTTGGCGCCCTCGCCCGTCAATACAACGCCTTCGTCATCGGCCAGGCCAAGGCCCATCATCCCGATTGGAGGGATCGCTACTTCAATGTTGGTTTCATTCTCGACCCAAAGGGCGAGATCATTTTGCGCCACTACAAGGTTTCGCCGCTCTTTCCAGTCGAGCATTCCGTCTGCCCGCACGACGTGTTCGACTGGTGGGTGGAAAAGTATGGTCTGACGCTTGACGCTTTCTGGCCGGTCGTGGATACCGAGATCGGCCGGCTCGGGATCATGATGGCGAACGAGGGATCGTATCCCGAGAATGCGCGAGCGTTGGCGATGAACGGCGCCGAAGTCGTGTATCGCGGCTCCTATCCCCATCCGGCCGCTGGCAACGGACTGTTCGAGATCCAAAGCCGGGCGCGGGCGTTGGACAATAATATGTATGTGGTGGCGCCCAACATGGGCTCCTATTATGTCGACACCGGCGCCGATCTCCCGGTCGACACTTTCGGTGGCCGATCGTTCATCATCGACTATCGCGGCCAGATAATCGGCCAGCAGCAATACGGAGGCGTATCAACTTACGTAGCCGGCGTCGTCGACATCGAGGCTCTGCGTTACCATCGCGACACCGCCCAATGGGATAACTGGCTCAAAGACCTTCGCACCGAGCTTTACCAATTGCTCTACAAAGAACCGATTTATCCAAAGAATCTCTATCTCGACCGCACGCCGATGAAGCACGAGGAATACCGCCGAGAGGTAATCGAAAAGCAAATCGCGTTGATGCATCGCCGCGGCACGTGGAAAAAGTCTTCGTACCGGTAACGCAACGCTTCCCGCGCCGCGTCGCTGTCGACGGCTTTTTTCGATCCTGCAACCCAGGAATGCGGACTACAAGCTGGTTGTCGGTGTTCGCGTGGGCGTTCAGCCACGCGGCCTTGGTCCACGTGCGACGAGCCAAGATGGTCAATCAGGCCCCCGGCAGCTTTTCGTCGCGCTGACTCAGGTGCTCGCGGCGAACCATTGGATCATTCACCAGGCTCAGGTAGGCCGAGATGCCGAGACACGCGATCGCCTCGACGAAATAGTGCTGCGCCGCGCGGGCCAGTGAATTAATATGCGGAAACATCATCGAGAGGCCGAAGTAGGCGGGTAGCGGCTGCATATGAGCCGCCGGATTTTCCGTAAGCTTGCGCTCGTGCTTGATCCAGCCCTTCGCCATCAGCACCTCGGCATGAAGCTTACTATGCTTGCATTCGTCCCAGACCTGGCGGGCGCGCATGCGCTGAGGATCGATGTAGCGCTCCTTTTCGGACAGGTCGGTTGACAGCAGTTGCGCCGACATCTGCTTGATCGACGTCTGCACGCCTTCGCCCGAGTAGCCGCCCATCGCAACCTGCCGTTTCCAGCCGTCGTCGCCATTGGCGAGGCCTTTTTCGATCTCTCTGAGCGAACCGCCAAGCGCGAGCGCCCAGCCGGCAAAGCATTTCTCACCGGTGACGCGCTGGCGAAATACCGCATCAGGAGCACCATGCGCGCTCGGCCATACCCATTTCTCCAGAAATTCCGTCAGCAGGGGATGCATGGTTTCCAGCTCATCCGAACTTATGATCCACTCCCCGGCTTTAGCGACAACAGATGCACATCCGGTGGCGGAGGCACCATCCAGCGCCCACTCTCCGCCTCGTTGCTTTCACGTGGCCATGGTCCCATGCCGGTGCGATTGTCAACCGCCACGCGTTCCACCTTTATGGATGCCACATATATAGCTGCCGCGGCACCATACGGCCGCCGGGTGACACGCTGCCTCCCGCCCCGGCAACACTGGCCCATCCGGCTTCTGTCGCGACAGAACCTGCACAACTTGCCAAGTTACTTTGTGGCTCTCCGACGGACGGACGAGAGGTCAAAGCGGAGTTGCACTGTGGTGGCAGCCACGTCCGATGGGGCACCCATGGAACTATTAGCCACAGGGGCGATTCGCAAAACGTGTAAAGCGACTGATCTTGGCTGTGCTGCGCATCTGTGAACTCCGACTAACTCCGTGATGCATCTTTTGTATGCCTAACAATCCGTTAACTAATCCAACTATGAGTATATACCGTGCAACCACTTGACGAGACATGTTTGTAGGTGTAGCTATTGGTCCGCTATCACAAATAGGGACACGTTGCGGATATCTTGGCGGGGTGCGGGTGCTTCCTAACTTCCTGTGATTCTGTCCGTCTGACCGGGATCCTGCCTGTCGAATAAGCGGCTGCGCCGAAGTCGGCGCCTCCGCATAGCGATCAAATGCGAGTCTGGTTACGACACACTTGTCGCGCAGGGCGAAGTAGCGTACACGGCGCAATCTCTCCGCCAATCAAGATGCTGGCGGCGCGCCGGCAATTGGCTCTAGCGCGAAACCTCAGTTAGGAAAGACGTTGGTCTGGGCCGTTCATTAGGCCCGCGCTTGCGATATCCGGCCATCGCCCCGGCGTTTTGGCATTGCATTCTGACGAAGTATTTCGATTTCCGGGTTTTTTCAAGATTCGACCTGTACTGCGTATTGTAACATCGCCTGAAGGATCGATGGCATGCATTGACCCGGGACGATGCATGCAAGCTTATGAAAGGGGGAAGCCAGCCAGCTTAAAGGGGGGGAAGCAGCCAAACCTTTTTCCGCCAAACGCATCGTAATTCTGACCGCACCCTTCTTGTGCGGGGTTTGCTGGCATATCGCGTGCTCCCAGCGCACGTATCCAGCGCGGGAGTAAATTCATAATCCGCGTGAGTCCGAATAGCGAGACTCGCGCTCAACGAACCACGTGTTCGTCAGGGTATTCCCTTGCCCGGGAATTGCCCGCGAACCCGGAAAACGCGAGAGGAGTAGAGGCATGGAATTCGACCCTGGGAGATGCATACGGATCGTCATGATGGCCGCGCTGATCATCGGCGCGGGACCGGTGGTCGCGCCAATGACAGGCACCGTTCAAACCGCACGGGCGGACACCACCACCAACGTCATCACGCTGACCTCGCCGAAGAACGGCAAGCAGGTGCAGGGTGACGTCACGCTCAGCGCAACAGCGGCCGATTCGGCCAGCAGCATCGTTTTCTATGTCGACGGCAATCGCTATCAATCGTCGACCACTGGCAGCGTATCGTGGGACGCTTCGACGGCTTTGCCGGGAGAGCACACCATCAGCGCGATGGCCTATTCCGACTCCGGCGCAATACTTGGCAGCGATCAGGTGAGTGTGACGGTGAAGCAGCCGGTGACGATCTCCTCACCGCCCACCGGCAGCTCGGTTTCCGGGCTGGTTGATATCAAGGCTAAGGGAAGTTCCGGGATCGCTCGCGCCAACTTTTACGTCGACGACGATTTCGTCGCGACCTCGCCACCGCTTGACTATGAATGGGATGCCAACAATGCGGAGCCTGGCGAACACGAAATAAC
>JBOHWJ010000597.1:0-3526 GCA_050736495.1 Binataceae bacterium (SeqCode)
GGACATTCGACCTTGCAGCCCTTGCACGACAGGCACAGATCGAGCGCCTCGTATACTTCCCGCTGCGCGAAGCCGTCATCCAGGAGCCCGCCGGCGAGCGCCTCGTGCAGCAGATGCGCGCGGCCGCGCGTCGAATGCTTCTCCTCACGCGTCGCCATGTACGACGGGCACATCGTGCCGGCGTCGGTCTTGCGGCACTTGCCGATACCGACGCATTTGAGTACCGCGCCGGCAAGCCCGCCCTCGCCACTGAAATCAAAATGGGTACGGACCTGGCGCGGCTGGTAATGCGGGCCGATACGCAGATTGGAGTCCAGTGGTTCGGGATCGACGATTACGCCCGGATTCATCCCGCGCTCGGGATCGAAGATGGTCTTGAACTCGCGAAAGGCGTCGATAAGATGCGGTCCGAACATTTTCGGCAGAAGTTCGGACCGTGCGATCCCGTCACCATGCTCGCCCGAGAGCGAGCCGCCGAATTCCACGACGAGATCGCCGATGTCGGTCATCGCGGCGCGGAATTTCGCCACCCCGGGCCCCGTAAACAAGTCGAAATTGATACGGCAATGGACGCATCCCTCACCAAAATGGCCATAGTAGGTCGCGGCCTGAAGGCCGTGGCGATCGAGCAGGCTGACGAAGCGGCGCAGATAGTCGCCCAGCCGCGCGGGCGGCACCGCACAATCCTCGGCGCCCGGCCAGGTGCGCGGATGACCGGGAATCAGCGCGCCGGCGCCGAGACCCGACTCGCGCAATCGCCACACCGCCTGCTGCTCGGACGGGTTGAGCAGCACGGCGGCGCCGGAACATTGCTTGAGCCGTTCCGCCTCGGCCCTGAGTTTCTCCGCCGCGCCGCGCACCGCATCGTCGCTGTCGCCGCCCAGTTCGACGACCAGAAAAGCGCGGCCGGCGGGCAAAAGCTTCACCGCCTCCAACCCCTTGGCGCGCGCGAAATCGGGCAGATGATGGTCGAAGCCTTCAAGCGCCTGCGGGCGATGCTCGAGCAGCCACGGCATCTGGTCGGCGGCAAGAAAAACGTCGTCGAAGCCGAGCATCACCAGAGCCAGGTGGCTGGGGCGCGGCGCGAGCTTGACTGCGGCGTTGAGCACGACCGCTAGCGTACCTTCGGAACCGACCACCGCGCGCGCGAGGTTGAACCCGCGCTCAGGGAGCAGTTCGTCGAGGTTATAGCCGGATACGCGGCGCGGGATTTTCGGATAGCGCTCGCGCACGAGATCGCCATGGCGGCCGATCAGCGTTTTGAGGCGCGAATAAATTTGATCGCCGCGACTGTCGCCGGCAAAAGCAGCCTCGGCCTCGCCCTCGGCGCCGAGCGTGAGGCGCGTACCGTCGTAGAGTAGGACATCGAGGCGCGTTACGTTGTCGACGGTTTTGCCGTAGGCCGCCGAGTGCGCGCCGCAGGAATTGTTGCCGATCATGCCGCCGAGCGTGCAACGGTCCTTGGTCGCGGGATCGGGCGGGAAGAAAAGTCCATGTGGCGCCAGCGCGGCATTGAGTTGCGCCTGGACCACGCCGGGCTGCACCAGGGCGAGCCGCTTTTCGTCGTCGACCGCGAGTACCGCGTTCATGTACTTTGAAAAATCCAGCACCAGCGCCGCGTTGGTGGTCTGGCCGGCGAGCGCGGTGCCGCCACCGCGCGCGAGTATCGGCATCGCGTTTTCGCGCGCGAGTTCGAGGGCGTGGACGACGTCGCCCTCGTGGCGCGGAATGACAACGCCAAGCGGCACGCGGCGGTAGTTCGATGCGTCGGCGGCGTAGAGCGCGAGCGAGCCCGCGTCGAAGCGAACCTCGCCCTCGACCACGCGGCGTAGTTCATTCTTCAAGACATCAAGCGAAGCCATAACCGAAGAGATTGTAGTTCAGATGGAATGCGTGGGTACAGGTGGGCGAAGCTGACTTGCGGCGTGGCGGGATTGCGATGACAGCATGATCAACCCAGCCGATGGCGGCGCGATCGCCCTGCCCGTCTCCGCAACACTTGCATTCTTCGCCGCGATCGTGCGCGGCGCCGGCTTACGCCGCCGGCGGCACAATCGCGATTTTGCCCGCGATCTTGTTGCTCTCGATCAATTGCTGCGCGCGTCCCATTTCCCTCAGCGCCATCACCCTGCCGACGACCGGTTCGATCTGCCCGCTCTCGACAAAGCGCATCGCATCGATGAGCTCGCCCTTATTGCCCAGATGCGAACCCAGGTAGTTCTGCTGCTTGTTCCACAGCAGACGGATATCGAGATGGGCGTCGAAGCCGGAAGTCGCACCGCAGGTCACGATGGTCCCGCCCCACTTGAGGCACTGCATCGAGGTCGGCCAGGTATCGGATCCGGTATGCTCGAAAACGATATCGGCGCGCCGGCCGCCGGTTATCTTGCGCACTTCCTGGAAGACGTCGTGCTTCTTGCGATTGAGCAGGAACTCGGCCCCAAGCTTCCGGCAAAGCTCGAGTTTGTCGTCATCCGAGGCGACCGCGATGGGACGCGCGTTGAAAAGCCGTGCAATCTGCAGCGCCATCACGCCGAGTCCACCGGCCGCGCCCCATACCAACACGAAATCACCGGCCTGAATTTTCGCGCGCGATACCAGCATCCGCCAGACCGTGACCAGCACCAGCGGTATTGTCGCCGCTTCCTCGAACGACAGGCGCTTCGGCTTGGGCAGGACATTGACCGCCGGAACCTTGCAATACTCACCATGGGCGCCGTCCAGGGGTCCGGTCTGGAAGCCCCAGATTTTGAAGTCCGGACAGAAATACTCCTCGCCGCGTGTACAGTAGTAGCAATGCCGGCATGAGATGCCGCAATGGACGACGACCTCGTCGCCGGGCTTGACGTCCTTGACCTCACTGCCAACCTCAACGATTACGCCCGCCGCATCGGAGCCCGAGATGTGCGGTAGGATAATTTTCATGCCGGGCAAGCCACGACGCGCCCAGATGTCGTTGAAATTGCACGCGGAGGCCTTGACCTTGATGACAACGTCATTGGGACCGGCCTTGGGCTCGGGCGTATCCCGATACTGGAGTACTTCGCAGCCTCCGTTCTGCTCGAAAACTATGGCCTTCATCCGTTCCTTTTGTGCTCCAGTTTTGCGCTAGCCGTAAATGCGCCGCCACCTGCGGGACAGAATAAAGAATAAAATGCTATATAGTCCCTAAACCGGTGACAATAGTCCCTGGTTCGCGACTGTGTCGTCATGCCGCGATTCACCGGCGGTTGACGCATAATGGCTAATTTCGTAAAAAGGGCCGCCATCAACCGGTTCACGTCGTTGCGGTCCCCACGCGTCAAGGCGTAACGCCTACCGGCTGGCCGCCAAGGCTGATGGGCGGCTACAATCGAGGAGTCGGTACCACCAGCTTCTGGCTGAATGCCGTCAGGCGCGCAATACAAGAATCCTTTATTCGGAGACACCAATCAATGTTCGTGTTGGACAAGGGCACCCGCTTCGTAATTCCCCGCACCGAAATGACCTATCCGGGCCATAGCCTCAAACTGCATCAGAACGCGGC
>JBOHWJ010000598.1:0-7817 GCA_050736495.1 Binataceae bacterium (SeqCode)
GCGCTGCACAGCATGCGCTCGTCCAAACTGACACGGCTCTACCTGCAATGTGCTCGCGACGAAGTGCTCGACGATTGGCCCGACGAAAAAATCTGGGAGGAACTGCGGCGGCGCTTCGCGACCGTCAACGGTTTCAGACTCAACGAAGGGCCGATCGTGCAGAAGGGAATCACCGGGATGCACAGTTTCGTGGCCGAGCCGATGCATTTCGGCAGGCTTTTTATCGCTGGCGACGCCGCCCATATCGTGCCGCCAACGGGAGCCAAGGGACTCAACCTCGCGGTCGCCGACGTGCGCGTGCTCGCCCGCGCGCTCGCCGCATACTACCGTTCCGGATCGGACGACCTGCTCCACCGTTACTCGGAAATCTGTTTGCGGCGCGTATGGAAGGTGCAGCGCTTCTCGTGGTGGATGACTTCGATGCTGCATCGCTTCGAGGACGAGAACGCCTTCGACCAGCGCCGTCAACTGGCCGAACTGGACTACGTGACCAGCTCACACGCCGCCTCTGTGAGCCTCGCCGAAAATTACGTCGGCCTCCCGATGGATTGACGCCACAGCGGTTGGGGAATCTCTGCACAAGTCATTTTTGTCATTCTGAACGGAGTCCGCAAAGTGAAGAATCCCGGAAAAACTTCAGAAAAAGAATCCGGGATTCCTCGCTGATTCCAAACGCACGTCGCCGACTCCTTTGCTCGCTTCGCCTAAAGCTCCGCTAGAGGCGCTCGGAATGACCACACGACAGCTTGTGCAGAGCTTCCCTAGCGGAATAATGCGGCGCGTATAAGTCGGCGCCGTGTCCTATTCGTTGAATTTCCAGGTGTTCGCGGCGGCGCCGCTGATACGCCAGCGCGGCATCACGATCTTTGCGTCGTTGGTGGTTTCGTAGAGCACTTCGCATGGAAGCCCGATGGCCACTTCCGATTCGTCGTTGGTGAGCACGCCGGCTACGCGCGTAACGGTGCCGTCGGCTTCCTTGCAATCGTCGAGCTCGATTATCCCGACCACATACGGCACCGCGCCGATGAACGCGCCGACGATCGGCTGCACCACCACGACATAGCTGTGGAGCACGCCCTTGCCGGCGGTTTCGAACCAGCCGACATCCATGGAGGTGCATTTGCTGCAAGCCGGAAAAGTCGGCGGGAACCATTTATGGCCGCACGATTTACATTGGCGCACGAGATACTTGTGCTGGCTGGTTCCCTCCCACCATTCGCGCGTGTCGAAATCGGCCAGGATTCTCAACTTGGTATAGTCAATCGGTCCGGGCATCGTCGTTTCCTCGATTCACCGATGGCGCTAAGCGAACGGGGTGTGCGAAATGCGCCGCACGTCAGGCGCTGATACCGCGCAGGATGAGTCCGCTCGCCATGTTCTCCCATCCCCACGCCATTCCGCAGCAGATGCGCGCGTCCTTGAGCTGGCGGCATCCGGCCTTGCGATCATAAGTGTGGATAGCCTCGGCCCAGCGCGGACAGGCGTCGTCGGCGCGATGGCGCAACTGGCGCACGTTTTCGATCACCATCTGGACACCGTGCGTGTAGCCCTCCGAGAGATGGCCGCCGGACAAGTTGCTCGGCAGTTCATGGTCGATTTGCAGCCGTCCGCCCTTGACGAATTCGCCGGCCTCGCCCCGGCCGCAAAAGCCGTTGGCTTCGAGCTGGATGAGGGTGGTGAAGGTGAAGGCGTCGTAACAGGAAATGAAGTCGACGTCGCTGTGGCTGATTCCCGCCATGCCGAACGAGCGCTTCCATCCATAGTTGCCCGCCACGTAATGAATTTCCGGGCGCGAATAGTTCCATTGCGGACTGTCGGTGAGCGTGCGCCCGTAGCCGCCCATGATGAAGACTGGCGGTTGGCGCATATCATAGGCGCGCTCGCGCGAAGTCACGATTATCGCCGCGGAAACATCGGTCTCCTGGCAGCAGTCGAGCAGGCGAAACGGTTTGACCACCCAGCGCGAGCGCTGATGGTCTTCGATCGTGATCGGGCTGCGATGGAGCGCCTTTGGATTGAGGCTCGCGTGCAGTCGATGGGCCACGGCGATTTCCGCAAACGCCTTGGTAGTGCAGCCGGTGTCGCGCAAATAGCGCATCGCTGACATGCCGAAGCGTTGCGCCGGCGTAGTCCAGCCCCATCCCATGTTGAACTGGCCGTCGCCCTCGGCGAGCGCGACCGGAATCGGTCCACCCGGCACCTGGCCGCCCATACGGCGTCCCGAGCGTCCGTTCATCGAACGAAAAATCACGATGGTCTTGCAGTAGCCGCCCTCGATCAGGCCGACCGCATGAGCCACCAGTACTTCGGTGCTGGAGCCGCCGCCGAGGATATCGACCGCGTAGTTGAGCCGCATCCCGAGCGCGGTGGCGACGTGCGCCGTGGTGGTCGAGTCGCCCACCTGGTAGCTGGTCATGCCGTCGATATCGCTCGGCTTGAGACCGGCATCGGCCATCGCCTTGCGTATCGCCTCGCATGCCATCGAAAGAGTCGTCCGATTCGACGGGCGCATATGAGGCGTTTCGCCGACGCCGACGATACAGTACTTATCCGTGAGTGCTCCCATCGTTTGTCACTCCGTAGGGCTACATCCGCGGCATGGCGCGAATTTATTCTGCGAGCGCCATGCATCGGCGTATGCGGGAGCAATCGCCGTACACGTGCGCGTGGTTACGCGGCAAGGCTTAGCCCGCTTCGGCGCAAACCGTCAAGCGCATGCGGCATCGTGTGCCGCGAAGGTATCGCACTCGCGCAGCTCCGGATACTCGGTGAAACGTATTTGGCGGTGTATTCCCGCGTCTGCGTTTCAGCTTTACGATACGGCCGAATAGCTAGGCGCTCACTATGTTTCGAGCGCCCTTTCGAGAGCGGCGATTAGTGGCTGCAAATCGTCGGTCACGATCTGCCAGAGGATGTCGAAGTCAACCGAGCCGCAAGCCGACGGATATGGTTGCGCCGGCGGAAGCCGGCAAGACGAGGTTGATCGATCGCGATATGGGCGTGGGCCATTGTTCAGGCGCTCCTCCTGGACCGATTGCGGTTCTTCGGCAGGGCACGCTCCGCGGCGCAGGCGCGGCTAGTCGCTCTGGCGCAGTTCGACCACGTTGCCGTCGGGATCTTTCACCCAGATTTGCTGGCCCACCATCCGCTGCGACTCGGGCGTCAGGTTCATTCGCATCGAGACGGCGTCGAGAAACTCAATCCCTATCTCGCGTAGTTCCGCCTTGGTTGCTTCAAGATCCTCGACCTCGATAGCCATGTGCGGACCGGTCGGATCGATTCCCTCGGGCCGACGCTTGCCGCCGATAATATGGAGTTGGTTGGTACCGACACCGTACCATTCGCCGGGAATGCTGATCTGCGGGCGCGGAATTTTTTTGAGCCCGATTACCTTCTCGTAAAATTCCTTGGACTTGTCGACATCGGTGACGTTGATTGCAACATGGCTGAAGCCGCGCGTCTTGATCATCGTACACTCTCCGTCCGAACCGATTTAGGGCGCCGCGGCGGCATTCGCGCGACCGGCGCCGTATGAGCTTTCTCTAATGCAGTTCCGAGCATCCGGCAACCGCGGCCACGAACGGCACGCGAACCATCTCAGGTGCGTCATGCGAAATACGCTGTCTTGGCGTACTCATCAGCTTGCGCTTCTTGCTAAGGAACCTCTGCACAAGTCATTTTTGTCATTCTGAACGGAGTCTGCAAGGTAAAGAATCCCGAAAAAACTTCAGAAAAAGCACAGAATCCGGGATTCCTCGCTGATTCTAAACGCACGTCGCCGACTCCTCTGCTCGCTTCGCCTAAGGCTCCGCTAGGGGCGCTCGGAATGACCACACGACAGCTTGTGCAGAGCTTCCCTAATGCACTTCGGCGCCGCCGGCCACAGTTAGCGCCGTACCGGTCACATTGTCAGCGCGGCAAAGATAGGCCACCGCCTCGCCGATATCTTCGGGCGTCTGCTCACGCTGCAGGTATGTTCGCTGCCCGACGGTCTGATCGAACAGGGTGTCTTCCTTGCCGCCCCATACTTTGCTCAGGAACTTGTTCAGCACTCCGGTCCACATCGCCGTGCGCAGCAGCCCCGGACAGACGGCGCTGACGCGAATATTGGCCGGACCAAGCTCCTCCGCCAACGCCTGGGTGAGCGCGATCACCGCGAACTTGCTCGCGCAGTAAGCGGAAAGACCACCGCGCGCGGTCTTGCCCGCGATCGATGCGATATTGACGATGGCGCCTTCGCGATTGCGCTGCAGATACGGGATACAGGCCTTCGCACACAGGAACGGACCCTTGGCGTTGACCGTCATCACGCGATCCCAGGTCTCTTCGGCCATTTCGGCCACCATCCCGGCCGCTATGACACCGGCGTTGTTGACCAGGATGTCGATACTGCCGAGTTGCGTGGCAGTTTCCGCCGCCATCCGTTCGCAATCCGCGAAGCGTGTTACGTCGGCCAGTACCGGAATCGCCTTGACACCACGCGACTTCACCTCTTCAACCGTGCGCGTCAGATCGGCATGTGCGGAGAGATTGTAGGTCAGCGCGGGGTCGGCCGGATTACCGAGGTCGACGACCGCGATATTGGCGCCGGCTTCGGCGAGCTTGAGTGCGATTCCGCGGCCGATTCCGCGCGCGGATCCGGTCACGATTGCGGTCTTGCCCCTGAGCTCCATGGTTCATGCTCCTTCTCACAGATGCCGCCGCGGCGACGCGATTCCCCCGACAACGCTCAATCGAAAGCACTTTCGCCGGTTATATCACGGCCGAGTATTAGCGTCTGAACGTCGTAGGTGCCTTCGTACGTGTTGACGGTTTCGAGGTTCAGCATGTGGCGGATGACCGGATACTCGTTGACGATGCCGTTGGCGCCAAGCATGTCGCGGGCGTTGCGCGCGATTTGCAGCGCGGCGTTAACGTTGTTGCGCTTGGCGAAAGATACATGCTCAGGGCGCATGTGGTCGGCGTCTTTCAGTTGTCCGAGCCTGAGACACACCATCTGGGCCTTGGTGATTTCCGTCAGCATATCGACCAGCTTGCGCTGCACCAATTGATAACCGGCCAGCGGGCGTGCGAATTGCTTGCGCGATTTCACGTAGTCGAGCGCGCATTGATAGCAGGTGCGCGCCGCGCCGATCGCACCCCATGCGATACCGTAACGGGCCTGCGTCAGGCATGAGAGCGGCGCCTTGAGTCCACGCGCGCCCGGCAGGTGATGACTCGCATCGAGGCGCACATCTTCCATGACCAGTTCCGAAGTGATTGACGCGCGCATCGAGAACTTGCCGTGAATATCGGTGGCGCTGAAGCCGGGGGTGTCCTTTTCGACCACGAAGCCGGTGATCCCCTGGTCGACCTTGGCCCATATCACGGCGACATCCGCGATCGAGCCGTTAGTGATCCAGCGCTTGACGCCGTTCAATATCCAGCCGTCGCCATCGCGCCGCGCCCGCGTTTCCATTCCACCGGGATCGGAGCCGTGGTCGGGCTCGGTCAAACCGAAACATCCGATAAGTTTGCCTTTGGCCATCTCGGGTAAGTATCGCTGCTTCTGTTGCTCGGATCCGCTGGAGTAAATCGCGTACATCGCCAACGCGCTCTGCACCGAGGCAAACGAGCGCAGGCCGGAGTCGCCGGCCTCCAATTCCTGCATGATGAGGCCATAAGCAATGTTATCCATTCCAGCGCATCCGTAACCGTGCAAGTTTGCGCCAAAGACGCCCAATTCGGCCAATTTGGGCACGATCTCGCGCGGAAAGGTCTCGCCAGCGAAGTGTCGTTCGACGTCGGGAAGGATTTCGCGCTGGACGAACTGGCGCACCGCGTCACGGGTCATCTTCTGTTCAGAGGAGAGCAGTTCGTCGAGGTTGAAAAAGTCCAGGTCTCGTAATAAATCCGCCATCTTATCACTCCTCAGTAAGGGTCTCAGCGCGATCGCTATCCAATGCCGCCGTTAGACTCTGGCGGTGCCAGATGGCGCCAGCGAAACGTTACGATTTGGCCGGGTAACGCGGTCTGAGTAAGAAACGAGGGAGGCGCCGTTTCCGGGCGGAATGCACCGCCGAATCGGGTTGCGTCACCTCGGGCCATCAAATACCCTTATATAAGAACGCAGTAATATGCACATCGAAACGCTAAAGGTCTTCTGCGACATTATCGAAAGCGGCAGCGTTTCTTATGCCGCCTCGCAGAACTTCGTGACCCAGTCGGCAGTCAGCCAACAAGTCCGAAGTCTCGAAGACAAGTACGAATGTCGATTGTTAGAGAGAGCGAGGGCTGGAGTCAAACCGACGCCGGCCGGTCAGATTCTTTATAACTCAAGCAAGGAAATCGTAAGGAAGTTCGTCGAACTGGAAAACCGTCTGCGCGAAATCGGCTCGGTCATCGCCGGTGCGATTCGCGTCGGCACGGTCTATAGTGTGGGACTGCACGAATTGCCACCCTACCTGACTGAATTCCTGCGAACTTATCCACAAGTCAACGTCCATCTCGAATACCTGCGTTCGAACAAGATTTACGAGGATCTGGTCGAAGGCAAAATCGACTTGGGCGTGGTCGCCTATCCACCCAAGCGCAGCCAAATTGTGACGGTCGCGTTTCGCCATGATGAACTGGTGCTGGTGGTGCCGCCCGAGGATGCGTTGGCGAAACTCAATCGTGTGAGCGTCGGTCAACTGGTCGGGCAAAGATTCGTTGGTTACGAACGTGACATAGCCACACGCAAAGCTTCTGACCGTATCTTGCGCGAACATGGCGTCAAACCGCATTACACGATGGAATTCGATAATATCGAAACCATCAAGCGCGCGGTCGAGATCGGACAGGGTATCGCCATCGTGCCGCGATCAGCGGTCGAAATGGAAACCGCGCGCAACTCGCTCAAGGTGTTGGAATTCGCTGAGGGTCCGTTTACCCGTCCGCTTGCGATCATTTACAAACGCGGCCGTGAGCTGTCGCCGGCCGTGCAGAAATTTATCGACATCCTGACCATCAGCAAACCGCTCTTCCCAAGTGAGACGGCGCGCCGGGGCGACAAGCTTGAGCGGGCCGAACGCACTGAAAAAGTCGAAAAGTCCGCCTGAGACACCATCCCGGCCGCGTTCGCCGCTGCCATGCATTCGAACGTCAACCTTATGAGCCGCGCGCGCTGATACGCTTGGCGGAGCCGCTACGCCAGCGCCGCTCTCAGCCGCTCGCGATCGAAGCCCGCAATAATGATCTTGCCCGCAAGCACGAGCGGCCGCTTGATCAGGTTCGAATCTTCGGCCATCAACTTGAGCGCCTGGCCCGCGGTGAGAGTCTTGTCCTTGAGACCCATCGCCTTGAAGGCCGGGCTCTTGGGATTGATATATTCGCGCGCGTCTACGCCCCTGAAGAGGTCGGTAAGTTCGGCCAGCGTGAGCGGTTCCTTGGCGTAGTTACGCTCATCCAATTCGACATGTAATTCGTCACGCAAGAAACCTCTTGCGTTTCGGCATGTAGTTCACGTCGATTTCCAGAGAAATCGTACCTTTTTCATTTATTCCTCCGCCTGATGCGTGGCCTCTGCTGGCAGGGTAAAGGTGCGGGGCGCGGCGGCTGTGCCACGTCCCGCAGCTTAAGGAGTATCCCGTTGCGCAGCTCGATCACGTCCTACTCGATCGTTGTTGCCGGAAGCGGCGGCGCGGAGCCGCTAGAGCCCAGCGCAGGACCGGCGCCATTATCCAACGAATGCCCTTGATTCGGCGTCGGCGCTGAGTTCGACGGCGCGATGGCCGTCGAGGTCATCGGTGCCGGATTGTTGCTGCCGTGGTTCCATGTATTCATCGATGAAGCGTTGG
>JBOHWJ010000599.1:0-2142 GCA_050736495.1 Binataceae bacterium (SeqCode)
ACATTATCGCCTTGCTGGTCCCGCCGCGCATAAAAACCGCACGCAGCTTGAATTGTTTCATCCACGTCCTCCGCGCGCACCGCCGAAGCGCGCCGCCGTGCGTGACGCGTTCGGCCTTTATCAGCCTTGTCAGCCTTTATCCTGGGCGGCGTTGCGGCCGGCGATACGGCCAAACACCGCGCCCGACATCAGGCCCGACCCGCCGGGATAGTTATGATGAAACAGTCCGCCAACCATCTCGCCGCAGGTGTACAGTCCCGCGATCGGATCCCAATCGGTGCCAATAACCTGTGCGTGATGGTTGACCTTGAGTCCGCCGAACGAAAACGTGATGCCGCCCGTTACCGGGTAGGCCATAAACGGCGGCGCGTCGATTTTCTGCGCCCAATTCGACTTCGGCAGCGCGAGCCCTTTGGCCACCATGCCGTCGCGGATGCCAGGATTGAAGCTGCCGTGACCGGCGGCGGCGTTGTATTCTGCAAGCGTCCTGACGGCGGTCTCATGGTTGACGTCGAGTTTGCGCAGGAGCTCATCGAGACGATCGGCCATAACCGGTTTGCTGGTCGCATAGCGCGGTTCCAGCAGTTCGGTCACTTTCGCATCGAAAATCTGGTAAGCGACGCCGCCGGGCTGGTTCAGGATGAAGCCGCCGAACTTGGCGTAGGTGAACAAGGCCTGGTCCTCGCCTTCGTCGACGAAGCGGAGTCCGGCCTGGTTGATCATCACGCCGTAGAGGTAGGAAAGGCGATTGGTCTTGTCAGTAAGCTCGCGATCGCCATAGGCGGGCGCCTCGGCGTTGATCGGCGTCGCGTGGCATCCAGTCCACTGTCCCCACGGCAGGGCGCCGATTTCCAGCGCCATGCGCAGGCCGTCGCCCTGGTTGTGCCGGGTGCCGCGCACCTTGGCATGGTCCCATGGACGGCCAAGATACTGCGCGCGCCACGCCATGTTGGCCTCGAAGCCGCCGCATCCGAGCACAACCGCTTGCGCCGCGATTTCGTGAACGCCACTGGAGTCGCGCACGACCACGCCGCACACCCGTCCGCGGCGGTCCTGCGCCAGGCGCACGGCGGGGCTGTCATAATGAATCTCGACACCCTTGCGCTGCGCCGCCGTGAACCACATCCGCGAAAGCCCCACGCCTTCATTGGCGGCGCGCACGATCGCGCCCTTGGGCCACTTGATCACATTGCCGACCCGTACCGCGCCGAGCGAGATGGCGGGTTCGAACCTGATGCCCTGCTCGACCATCCAACAGGCGGTTTCATACGAGTTCGAGATGAGGATTTCGCCCAGTTCGGGGTCTGTGCGATTACTCGTCATGCGGCGCAGGTCCGACCAGAAGGCATCGCGTGGATAGGGCTCGACGCCTTCGACGAAACCGGGCAGGTCGCTGGCCTTGGGCACCAGCCGCAGGATATCGTCGACGCGCTCGAAGGCAATTCTTAAGAGGCCGCCGCTGTAATGGGTATTGCCGCCGCGCATATCCTCGGGCGCCTTCTCGAGTACGAGCACGCGTTCGGCGCCGGCGTTGCGCGCCGAGACGCTCGCCGCCAACGCGGCGTTTCCCGCTCCAACCACGATTACGTCATAATCCGGCATGGTTTTTCGAAATCCGCATTTCCTAATCGTGCGTTCCGCGCACGGCCTGAAGATGATTGAAATCAGATGTAACAGTTGCCGCAAGGGAATAATTGCACAAACCGCGGCGCTATCGAAAACCTCCGTGTCACCGTGGCGAAGCGCTCCGCGCCTTCGCATTGATCGCGGCGATACATCGGTGCCCACTCGATATATCGTTCAACATTTGGTCAAGGAGCAATCGCGATGACATGGCTCGACAACCATGCGGCGGAGAAGCTATCGGCGGGCGAGCGGCTTGCGGCTCTCTTGCAAAAGCCCGGCACTTTGAGGGTTCCGGGCGCGCATCACGCACTCGCGGCGATGCTCGCGAAGCGGGCCGGCTTCAGCGCGATCTATCTTTCCGGCGCCGCGCTGACCGCCAGCCTCGGATTACCCGACCTGGGTATTTTGGGCCTCGAAGAGCTACGTTTCTTCGCCCGGATGATTTGCCGCGCCGTCGATCTACCGTTGATCGTCGACGGCGACACCGGCTATGGCGGAATCCTCAACGTGATGCGT
>JBOHWJ010000600.1:0-6533 GCA_050736495.1 Binataceae bacterium (SeqCode)
TGCTCGCTTCGCCTACAGCTCCGCTAGAGGCGCTCGGAATGACCACACGACAGCTTGTGCAGAGCTGCCCTAGTAGCGGGAGAATGCAAATGGCGCAACTGCCACTTTCAGATATTCGCGTGCTCGACTTCACCTGGGCCTGGGCGGGTCCGTTCTGCACGATGCAACTGGCGCATCTCGGCGCCGAGGTGATTCGGGTCGAGACCACCGCGCGGCTGGCCTGTGTCACGCGCCTCATCCCGCCGTTCGCCGACAACATAGCGGGACCGAATCGCGCCGGCTACTTCAACCAGTACAACCAGGGCAAAAAGAGCATTTTGATGAATCTCGCCAAGCCCGAGGCGATTGAGATCGCCTGCGAATTGGTCAAGCACGCCGACGTCGTCGCCGACAATTTCGCGGCCGGCGTGATGGACAAGCTCGGACTCAGCTATGAAAAGCTGCGCCGCATCAAGCCCGGCCTGATCATGATCTCGATGTCGGGCTATGGACAGACCGGACCGTTCAAGCAGTTCGTCGGTTACGGGCCGCCGGCGTCGGCGGCGTCGGGTATGTTCTGGATGACCGGGTACGAAGGCGGCGAACCGGGCGAAATCGGCGTTTCATATCCCGACCCGAACGCCGGTGTTTTCGGCGCCTTCGCCATCATGGCCGCGCTGACTCATCGCGCACTCACCGGCGAAGGCCAGTTTATTGATCAGTCGCAATTGGAAACGGCGCTGGTGGTTATGCCGGAATCGCTGCTCGAATGGGAGATGAACAAACGTGAACTGCCACGGCCGGGCAACCATGACCTGGTGATGGCGCCGCATGAGTGTTACAAGGCCGCGGGCGACGATGATAAATGGGTCTCGATCGCGGTCGGCGGCGAGACCGAATGGCGCGCCTTGTGCGCCGCGATGGAAAAGCCGGCGCTCGCGGATGACGTTCGCTTCAAGACCGCCGCGTTGCGCAAGCAAAATGAAAAGGCGCTCGACGTGATCGTCGGCGATTGGACGAAAGGACGCGACCGGTGGGAGACGACCCGAATCCTGCAGGCGGCCGGCGTCGCCGCGTTTCCCTCGATGAGCAACAAGGATCTGGCCGAGGATCCGCACTTGCGGGAGCGCGGTTACCTCGTGCAACTGGAACATCCGGAAGTGGGCAAGCGGATTCATGCGGGAATTCCGTGGAAGATGTCGGAAACTCCATGTGAGGTGCGCGCCGCGGCGCCGCTACGGGGAGCCAACACCGATGAAGTGCTGAAGTCGATGCTCGGCTATAGCACCGATCGTATCGAGCAGCTGCGCAAGGCGGAAGTTCTGACCTGAAAAGCCGTGCGGCCACGGGAAGTGGCGACGAGCACCCTTCCCATGGCCGCCGCGCGTCACCGAACCGGCTTCGTGAGGAACGGCGACGTCAGGACGCTGCCCGCAGGCCCTTGGACGCCGGAGCAGCTCGACGTCCCCGGTCCCTTCTTGCATCCCCAGAAGTTCCCTATCGCGGCTATCGTTCCGCTACCGGTGTTGGCGATTCCGGTGGTGCCGCGCAGATTGTTGAGAAAGACCTGAGCGGCGGTCGCGGTGGTGCCGACGAGCACATCGATGTCCTCGTTACTGATACTGTTTTGCGAGATCGTGGTGCCGACGATTGGCAAGGCCGATCCGGTCGCGTCGCTGAACACCACGATACCCACCTTCTGCGACGATGAGAAACCGCTTTCGGAATCAGGGTCTGCACCGTTGCCGCTAATCTGGTTGCCTACAATCACGTTGTTATTGAGGGTTTGTCCGTTCACATGACTGTGCAGGACCACTCCGCCCTGCGCGTTGTTCTTGAGCACATTATTCTCGATGAGATTCGCGTAGGCCATTGTACCCGGCGTCGGCGCGAAGATGCCGGTTCCCGCCGCGCCATTGCCGATCGACTGGTTGTTGGCGACCAGGTTATTGTAGACGCCGAATGCCGGAGTCCCAATCGAAGGGCCACCGACGCATCCATTCACCTCGTTGGAGTTCGAACCGACACACTTCGGATGTGACGGCAGCGTAATCCCGCAATCGGGCGTGTTGTTCTTGACCAGGTTGCCGACGATCTGATTGTCGTGGGTGGGGCCGGTTTCATCAGTCACCAATATTCCGCCCACATTCGATTTGATGATGTTGCTGGCGAACACGGAATAAGTCACGGCTCTAAGTTGGAGTCCTTCGCCGCAATCGTCCTGATCGAAAGGAAACGCTCCCGCACAGGTCACACCGCTGAGTGCTTTGTCGTTGTTAGCGACCGTATCGCCGATCACCGATATTTGGCTCGAAGCCTCGATCAGAATCCCCGATCGATCGGCATTCTCCGCCGTAACCGCGCTGATGGTCATGGGACCGGTCACGCCGGTGACATAAATGGCGTGCGCGAGGCCGGTCGCATCAATCACGGTCCTGCGGCCATTCTTCCCGACGCCAGACAGATTGACCGGTGTATTTATCGTTACCATCTCGTTGTAGGTGCCGGCGGCGATTTTGATGGTGTCGCCCGCCGACGCACTGTTGACCGCACTCTGGATGGTCGCGAAACAATTATTTTTGTTATGGTTGACACAAAGCGTTGAAGCGTTGGCTAACGCAGGCTGCGCGAACAGCATTAGTGCAGCCGCAACAGCAAAAACAGCGATCCTGCCCAGCGTGAACGTTCTAGAGGTCATTTCCACCGCCCTTCGATTAATGTTTAACGACGACACGAGTTAATAGCACCTTCGGTCCGTGATCGTACAGAACGACATGCGCCTATCGGCAAAACAATGTTCAATGACGGAGTGGCGGGATTGCTTTGCAAGGACTGCGCTAATCGTGGCCACACCGCCACGGATTCATTCCATGGCTCATGCGCGAGCGGTCAGGGCATCACGCGATCACCGAGCACGCTTAGAACTTTTGCGCGGCCGCGCTTCTAACAATATTTGTATGCCACGCTTATAATATGGTTTTCCGCGAAGTGGGAGAGTTTTAAATGAGCCCGGAAGTCTTGCCATTGGATGATCTGCGCGTACTCGACCTGACGCACTATTATAACGGCCCGTATGCGACCTTATTGTTGAGCTATCTCGGCGCCGAGATTATCAAAATCGAGTCGCCGCAAAGCGGCGATGGCATGCGCGCGCTCTATCGCGCTCCGGGTAAGCCGTTCGGCGCGCCGTTCGCCCTGATGAACGCCAACAAACGGTCGATCACGCTCAACTTGAAGAGCGACGGGGGCAAGGATATTTTCCGTCGCCTGGTGCCTACGGCCGACCTGGTCGTCGAGAATTATGCGCCCGGCACCATGGAGAGCTACGGTCTCGGCTACGCGGCGCTGCGTGAATTGAATCCGCGCCTGGTCTACGCATGCGGCACCGGCTATGGCCTCTCGGGGCCCAATCGCGATCTGGCGGCGTTCGATCCGGTGGTGCAGGCGATGAGCGGGATAATGGCACTGACCGGCGAAGCCGACGGACCGCCGCTCAAGGCCGGTCCCGCAGTGGTTGATATCCTCGGCGCGGCCCATCTATGCGCTGGGATTCTCGCCGCAATTCGCCAGCGCGACCGCACCGGCAAGGGCCTGATGGTCGAGCTTTCGCTCAACGAATCATCCATTCCGACCCTGACGACGCATCTGGGATCGCTCGGCATGGGGATTACAAAATTCCGCGACGGCAACCGCTCATCGGGCGGCGTTATCGTGCCGTACAATGGCTACCCGGCCAGCGACGGCTGGGTGATGATTCTGTCTGCCGACCAGGCGCGCTGGACCAAGCTCTGCCAACTGATGGGTCGGCCGGAACTTGCCGAGGATCCACGCTTCGCAAACATGGCTGCGCGCGCGCGGAACCGTGACGAGGTCGACCGTCTGGTCGGCGAATGGACGCGGACGAAGACGCGGCAGGAGTTGATGGATCTGCTGTCGGCTAATGACGTCTTCTGCGGTATCGTCAAAGAATTGCCCGAGGTGATGGCCGACCCGCATCTGCACGAACGCGGCACGCTGCGCGATATCGACCACCCACAGCTTGGTCCGATGACCATCTTCACTTCGCCGCTCAGGCTCAATGGCAAAGCCAACGTGCCGAAGTCGCAGAGTCCGGTGCTGGGCGCCGACAGCGAGGCATTTTATGCCAAGGAGCTGGGGCTGAGCGCGGCGGAGATCGCCCAATTGCGCGAACGTAAGGTCATCTAGTTCCGATTTTCACGCTTCGCCCTGAACATAAACCACGCGGCGCGCTTGAATGTGTGCGCGGCGAACACCGCCCTTGCTATTCGCTTCGCGAACGGGTTAGCAGTTGGTTCAGCGGCGGCACATGCAATGCCCACGCGGCTGCCGCAGTATTTGCGGGCGAGGGAGCGACTTGGCGCTTATCGCGCCGCTCGAGGAGGAAGCATTACGATGGCAGCGGCCGGAACATCCATGAGCAAATCGGCGGCGATACGCGCCCGCCTGAAACATCCCGTAATCGATTCTGACGGCCACACGATTGAATTCTCACCCGCGATTTTCGACTATCTGAAAAAGGTCGGCGGAAACTCGCTGGTCGACCGTTTCAAAGGCAGCTCCGGCCGCGGTTCGGGCGGCGGATGGCATCGCCTGACCCCCGAAGAACGCCGCGAACGGCGCGCGACACGGCCGCCATGGTGGGCCTTTCCCACCACCAATACGCTCGACCGCGCGACCGCGACCCTGCCCAGGCTGCTCTACGAGCGAATGGATCAATTCGGACTGGACTTCACCGTGCTCTACCCGACACTCGGCCTGTTCGCGGCTCACCTGGAGGACGAGGAACTGCGCCGGGGGTCGTGCCGCGCCTACAACCTGTTTCACGCGGAGTTGTTCAGTGAATTCCCGGATCGCATGACGCCGGTCGCCGTTATTCCCATGCATACGCCGGCGGAGGCGATCGACGAACTGGAGTTTGCGGTTGGGAAACTCGGCATGAAGGCCACAATGATGGCGGGGCATGTGCGCCGGCCGGTGCCGCTCGCCGCGCAGAAGGCACCCAAAATTTCGCGCTGGGCGTTTTGGATCGACAACCTGGCGCTCGATAGCGAATACGATTACGACCCGGTATGGGCCAAATGCGTCGAGTTGGGCGTGGCGCCGACCTTCCATTCGAGCAGCATGGGATGGGGCAGCCGCAGTTCGATCAACAACTACATGTACAACCACATTGGCCATTTCGCCGCGGCCGGTGAGGCGATTTGCAAGGCGCTCTTCATGGGCGGCGTGACGCGGCGCTTCCCGACGCTTAAATTCGCCTTCCTGGAGGGTGGCGTCGGCTGGGCGTGCAACCTTTATTCGGATCTGATTGGCCACTGGATGAAGCGCAATCGCAAGGACATCACGAACTACGACCCGGCCAACCTCGATCGCGCGATGTTTCAGGAGCTGTGCCGGCGCTATGGCAATCAGATCATCCGGGACAAGCTTGACCAGCGCGCCACGGCGGGCGAACGATTCAGCGGCGGCAACCGGGAAGATCCCGCCATGCTGGACGAATGGGCGCCCTGCGGAATCGAGCAGGCCGCGGATATCCGTGACCTGTTCGTGCCGAATTTCTACTTCGGATGCGAGGCGGACGACCCCATGAACGCGTGGGCGTTCAACAGCAAGGTCAACCCCTTCGGCGCGCGCCTCAACGCGATCTTCAGTTCGGATATCGGCCACTGGGACGTGCCCGACATGACCGAGGTGACCGAGGAAGCCTACGAGCTGGTCGAGCACGGACTCATCGGCGAGGAGGATTTCCGCGACTTCGTTTTCACCCACCCGGCTAGGCTGTGGACCGGGATGAATCCAAATTTCTTCAAGGGCACGGTGGTCGAGAGCGATGTGAACAAGTTGGTTGCACGCGCGTAGTTCGCGCCGCGTGGTTCGAAAAGGGTGGTATTGCCATTGGATCCGCTGCGCCTCGCGGCAGGCGGATCGAGATAAAGCGCGGGCTCTGCCGATGCCGGCGGCCCGCCCTGTCCGGAAAATTCGAACCGCTTGTTGCTCGGGCGGCGATAAAACAAAGAGGCGCGCATCGATGGCCATGATGGTGGGAATACTCGGAAGCGTGACGCCGCCCGGGCGTTCGCTGCGCGCGCTCGAATACGCGATGCGCTCGGCGCGGGAAAGCGAAGCCGGACTCGAGGCGCTTACGTTCAATCTTGCGGATTACCGGATTTCGTTCGCCGACGGCCGTCCGCCCGAGCAATTTGGCGACGATACCGCAGCGGTTATCGGCGAGATAGCGCGCGCCGACGCTGTCATATTCGGATCGCCGGTCTATCGCGGTTCCTTTTCTGGCGTGCTCAAAAACCTGCTCGACCATCTGCCGATCGAGGCCTTGAGGGGCAAACCCTGTGGCATCATCGCGATCGGCGCGACCCATCACCACTACCTCGGCGTGGAATGGCATCTGCGCGACGTCTTGTCGTGGTTCGGCGCCCTGGTCGCTCCGACCGCGATCTATCTGTCGTCGGCCGATTTCGTCGAGGGCGAGCCATCCTCAGAGGCGCGGCAGAACCTCGCCGCGCTGGTCGATACGA
>JBOHWJ010000601.1:0-3491 GCA_050736495.1 Binataceae bacterium (SeqCode)
CTTGTCAGCCGAGGGCCAGGAACCGCTGCACAAGTCATTTTTGTCATTCTGATCGGAGTCCGCGAAGCGAAGAATCCCGGAAAAACTTCAGAAAAAGCACAGAATCCGGGATTCCTCGCTGATTCTGAACGCACGTCGCCGACTCCTCTGCTCGCTTCGCCTAAGGCTCCGCTAGAGGCGCTCGGAATGACCACACGACAGCTTGTTCGACGGATTAATCTGTCGGCTGTCGATGAAGGTTACGTAGCATGGGCGGGGTTGGTCGCAAATTCCGGCGCGAGGATGCTAGGCTTGCGCCCGATTGAAGATGGTCGGCGAACCACTGGAAGACTACCTCCGCGAACTGCGCGACATCCGCCGTTCCGGGTCGGCCGTCCCGGAAACCTCCTACTATCCAGCTTTGGCTAGACTGTTCGATGCGGTCGGCGCCACGCTCAAGCCAAAGGTCCGCTGCATAGTTCACCCCAGTCATGGCGCCGGCATCCCTGACGTCGGTCTTTTCACCCCCGATCAGTTCCAGAAAGCATCGGCGGAGGAACCGCTGCCGGGCACCAAACCGGCGCGCGGGGTCATCGAAGCAAAGCCCACCAGCGACGACGCCTTCCTAACCGCCGACGGCGCTCAGGTATCGAAATACTGGACGGCATACCGCCAGGTTCTCGTGACGAACTTCCGCGACTTTCTGCTTGTGGGTGCTGATTCCGCGGGCAACCAAGTCAAGCTCGAACACTACCGCCTCGCTCCCACCGAAGCGGCATTTTGGACGGCGGCAAGCCATCCGCACATGATCGCGGTCGAGCAGGGTGACGCTTTTGTCGAGTTTTTGAAGCGCGTGATGCTTCACGCGGCCGATTTGGCGGCTCCCAAGGATGTTGCGTGGTTCATGGCATCGTATGCACGTGAGGCATTGAGGCGCGTCGAGAAACAGCGCGAGGTGCCCGCCTTGGCCGCGATTCGCAGCGCACTTGAAGAGGCGCTCGGCATTCAGTTCGAGGACAAAAGGGCGAGCACTTCTTCCGCTCGACGCTGATCCAGACCCTATTCTACGGAGTGTTCTCGGCCTGGGTGCTGTGGGCACGCGTCCATCCGCCGTCAGATCGCAAGACGCGCTTCGACTGGCATTTGGCGGGCGAGTATTTGCGAGTGCCGGTTCTGGCGGAATTGTTTCATCAAACTACGTATCCGGCCTCGCTGACGGAGCTCGGACTTCCAGAAGTTCTTGACTGGACGGTAACCGTCCTTAATCGGGTGGACCGCGCCGCGTTCTTCAGTGCTTTCACGGATCATCATGCGGTCCAATACTTCTACGAACCTTTCCTCGAAGCCTACGATCCGGAGCTTCGCAAGCAACTTGGTGTCTGGTACACACCGCGCGAAGTGGTGCGCTATATGGTTGCGCGGGTCGATCGGGTATTGCGTGAAGAACTCGATCTGCCGGACGGCCTTGCCGCGCGAAATGTCTACGTGCTCGATCCGTGTTGCGGCACGGGTTCGTATCTAATTGAAGTTCTGAACCGTATTGCGGAAATACTGCGCGACAAAGGCGGCGACGCGCTCACGGCCCAGGAGATAAAACGCGCGGCGATGGAGCGCGTGTTCGGCTTCGAGATCTTACCGGCTCCGTTTGTAGTAACGCATTTACAAATCGGGCTGCTGCTTCAATCTTTGGGTGCGCCCTTCTCCGACACAAAGACGAAGAAGGAACGCGCCGGCGTTTACCTCACTAATGCGCTCACCGGATGGGAACCACCCGATGGCTCAAAGCCGCAGATGCTGCTGGCGTTTCCTGAACTGCTTCAAGAGCGCGACGCCGCCGAACGAGTGAAACAGGCGAAACCGATCCTCGTTATACTGTGCAATCCGCCCTACAACGGTTTCGCCGGACTCGCGGTTGACGAGGAACGCGATCTGTCTCAGGCCTATCGAACGGCGGCGCGCGCACCGCAGCCACAGGGACAAGGTCTCTCAACGATCTCTACGTGCGCTTCTATCGCATGGCCGAGCGGCGCATCGTTGAAAAGACCGGCAAGGGAATTGTCTGCTTCGTCTCAAACTACTCGTGGCTCGATGGCCTTTCATTCACGGGGATGCGCGAACGCTACCTCGCGGGGTTCGACCGAATCTGGATCGACTGTCTGAACGGCGACAAATACAAGACCGGGAAGCTGACTCCCGAGGGCGAGCCGGACCCGAGCGTGTTTTCAACCGAGTTCAATCGAGAGGGTATTCAGGTCGGCACCGCGATAGCTCTGCTCACGCGCCGCGATAAGTCACACGATGCGCACAGCGTGGGGTTTCGCAATCTGTGGGGTAAAGCGAAGCGAGCCCAACTGCTCGACAACGCGGACGACGATTCGGCGCTTGAGTACGAGGAACTGCATCCCGCGCTCGAACTTGGGCTGCCGTTCACGCCCGCGCTCGCCGACTCAGACTATCTTTCATGGCCGCGGTTACCGGAGTTGTTCCCCGTTTCGTTCCCCGGCGTGAAGACCAGCCGCGATGACGTGGTCGTGGACATTGATAAGGAGCGGCTCATCGGCCGCATGGAGCAATATTTCGATCGTGAGCTCGGCGATGCGGAGGTTCGCGCGATCATGCCAGCCGCGATGACCAGCACGGCGAGGTTCGACGCACGAAAAACCCGTCGATATCTCATTCAACGCGGCTTCAAGCCTGAAAACATCGTTCGGTACTGCTACCGGCCGTTCGACAACCGGTGGCTTTATTGGGAGCCGGAAACAAAGCTGCTGGATGAAAAGCGCTCCGAATATTTCCTCCACACACTTCGGAAAAACATTTGGATCGAGGCTCGTCAAAGACAACCGATGGAACACTTCGACCGAGGTTTCGTCGTTAAAGTATTAGCTGACAACCTCGGCAACGGTCTCTCTAATTTCTTTCCGCTCTATCTTAGAGACGAAAATGTTCCGGGAACGCTTCTCACGAAAGCGACCATTCAGTCTGCCACGCCGAATGTAAGTAAGCATCTTGGGACGTATCTTCGGTCTCTGGGCGCAGGTCCGCTGGAGTTCTTCTTGCACTGCGTGGCGCTACTGCGCGCGCCGGCTTACCGACGCGAAAACGCCAGCACGCTTAGAATCGATTGGCCCCGTATTCCGTTGCCAACCGCCGCGGTGACCCTGTTAGGGTCGGCGGAAATCGGCCGCACATTATCCGTCCTGCTCGATCCCGAAGCTCCGCTGGAAACGGTAACCACGGGAAAAATTCGCGCCGAACTCGGCGTGATCGCTGCTATTTCCCGCGAAGGCGGCGGCTCACTCGATCCCGACGCGGGCGACCTCGACGTAACCGCCGGATGGGGACACTTCGGACAAGGTAGCGCCGTGATGCCCGGCAAAGGGAAACTCGTCGAGCGTGACTACACCGTCGCGGAAAGCGCGGCCATCGCCGAAGGCGCCGCCGGTCTCGAACTCTCGGCGGAACTGGCCGTAAAGCTGTTGGGTGCGCGGACATGCGACGTGTATCTGAAC
>JBOHWJ010000602.1:0-10523 GCA_050736495.1 Binataceae bacterium (SeqCode)
GAGCGAGATCGGGAGCGGGTCGGCCAGCGCTTTCGCTATGACAGCTCGATCGGCACCTCCCGCAAGAGCGGTCGCGAGAAGGCCCAGCAAGAAACAATAGGCTTCGAGGTTTTCCTCGATTCGACGCGCCGCCAGGGGGCCCAGGAGCAGCAACAGCAGTATGACGATCGCTTCAGGCAGGCCCACGAATATCTCCCACGGATTCTCCGATCGGTTGCGCACTCCTCGCGGCCCCGATCACGCCGAAATAGTTTAGTGCCTGTGATCTTGACGTCCGAGCGGCATACTCGAATTACGCCGGGTCCGTTCAGTGAGTGGCAAGTACCGCGTCCGGCGCTGGTATTACTCGCAATCGGTGAATAATACATATCATCGAACACCGGCCGGAATAGCGGCAGGAAGGATTGCCGCGAACTCGGCATCGGCCGATGTGGCGGGGCAGCGATGGCTGGACCCGTTACCTGCGGAACACCGGCGAGCTTTACGCCCGGCAAGACTGATGACGATCGCGGCGTTGCTTACCGATTCGGCGGCGCGCTCAGGCGCCCGCTTTCAACTCTGACGAGAAGGCGGGAGTCTGGCTGGACTCGCTCCTCAGGAACAGAAAGCGTGCTATGGCGGATCGGCTAATCAGACCGACAAGTCCATCGGTGTCCATTACGAGAAGCCGGCCGACGTCCGCTTGCGACATCTGCCGCAACGCCTGGGCGACTGTCGCGCGAGGCGTTATCCGAATATTTGGGTCGAGCGGCCGCATCAGATCCCTGATCGTTCGCCGTGTTCTCTCGCCCTGAGGGCATGTGCGAGCCTCCGCCAGTGACATAAGGCCGAGCACGCGATCGTTGGCCACGACCGGAAAGCCGCCGTAGCCATAACGTACGAAGTATTCGTCGATGGCTTGCGCGACGGTCATGTCGGGCTCCACGGTGACAGGTTTCGCGATCATGATCTGTTTAACCTGCACGCCGCTCAGTACGTGGTCCGCGACAATACTCTGAAAGCTGGCCGCGGCGGCGCTCCTGAGAAACAGGGCGATAAAAATGAGCCACAGCCCTCCCATCAACGAACCGAAGAAGATCTCAAGGGCGCCGAGCCCAATCAACCCGTAGGCAATTCCGCGGCCCCAATCCGCGGCGCGCGCGGTCGCCCTCATATAATCGTCCCACCGGGCCCACAGGACGGCTCTCAGTATCCGGCCGCCGTCGAGCGGAAACCCCGGCAGTAGATTGAAGACGGCAAGCGCAATGTTGATGAACCCCAGGTATTCAAAAACGGAAGCCCACATGGGCGAGGTGGAATACAACTGATGAAACACATGCGGCACTGACCAGAACAGCAGCCCGAGGACGAGGCTGGTCAGCGGACCTACGCTCGCAATCAACAGTTCGTGGCGAGCGCTCGTGGGTTCGGCGCTCATGTGCGCCATCCCGCCGAAAATGAACAAGGAGATTCGATTGACGGTTACTCCCAGGCGGTTCGCGACAATCGCATGGGCGAGTTCGTGAACCACGACTGAGCCGAAAAAAAGCACAGTCGCCCCCAGGCCGACCACGAGATATTCCGGCCATGGATAGCCGGGATGCAGGTTGGGGAAATACCCCGCCGCGAGGCTCCAGAACACCAGCGCGAATATGATCAGCCAGGAGAAATCGATTGCAATCTGAACGCCTGCGACCTTGAACAATTCGATTTCGGAGCGCCGCTTTTCCGCCATTGTAGTTGCTCCTGCCTGACCAGGTTCCGCCGTGACGGGTTCCCGGGACTAGCTTCGCCTCCGCCTACCGGCGGGAATGTCTGCGTGGCCTTCAGGGTCGCGTAAGAATAATCGAAGCCACGAGGCTCCACTGATGTGCGGAAGTCTCGCGGCCCGTCTCTTCGACAAGCGTTACACCGTGGAACAGCGCTCACTGTCGGGATTCCGGTTAGCAGCGATCGCGGGCGCCGTTCCGGCTTGAGAATAGCACGATAGCCGGCCTAGGGATGAGCGGCAGTCCAAGTCCGAGCGTCCGGTCTAAAGCCGGATCATGCGAAGACTTACACGTCTATCATCCAGTCGGCCTTGGCGGAACTGGAGCTTTGACGAGAACATACGGTCACCGAGCCGGCCACCGCGTCAATCACCTCGCTTATTGGCCTCGACGAACCAGAGCCATTTGCCGGCGCCGCGTGAGATTTCAGTGAGAATGTCCGCGCTGACGGCATCGCCCAGGTGCTTGCATTCACTGATCGCGCCGCGGATCATCCGGGCATACCTGGTCAAGGCGGAAGACATACACTCGAGGTGCTCGGCCGAATCGGAGATCGCCGCCGGATACTGGTCAAGTTGCGAATTGGCGGCGACGACTTGCACAGTTCCTTCCGCAACACCGCCAAGCTGCACGGTTCGTTCCGCCAGTAGATCGGCATAGCCAGCCGCGCCCTCCGCTATCTTCTCGAAGAGCTCGTGCAAGGCCATGAAGTTCAGACCCTTGACCGTCCAATGCGCTTGCCTTGCCTGCTGCATCAGATCGATTGAACACGCGAGCTGCCGGTTCAGCAGATCAACCATCTCCCTTCGGACCAGAAGAGAAAGGTCGTCTCTGGTTAGGTTCATAGAGGCGCCATTTGAAAGTTCGGTGTCAAGCATCCGCCGCACTCCTTTTTGGTTTCTTCCGACGCAGGACGTCACAGTCGCAGCTTGCGGCATTGCCGGTCTGTTGCGGGGAATAACTACGAACCGTCAACTGGAATTATTGGGCACACGTTCCTTCACGCCGCGGCACGTTCTTCGGCAATTCGAGCCAAGAGGAACGAGGTTTCCCGCAGGTGACCCGGAACGCGCTCGTCCGCATTGACTTCGCCGGGTGAGAGCCCGAACCACTCCCATTGGGGTTTCAGGCGCTTACTGCCATGCTCCGGAAGCGTGATCGCGCGCTCGTCACACAAATCCTGAAGGCATAAAATGGACAGAGATGGCATGTGCAAGTCGCGAGCAACGGTCACGGTTCTGTGTTTCGCAGGACACGTATATACGATTACACGATTCGCCATTACAAATTCTCCTTTCCAAATCGACAACGGAGTTCCGATTGTTCTCAACACTTCGCACGACGGGCGCGCCAAGTCTTGAACCGGTTGCATTCTGTGGATGTTTGAGCACGGAGCATGCCAGATGCCCGGGGTGACAACAGCGGTGGAATACTGTGTGGTTTCACGACCACCACTACGCGGCTTGAGGGGCGAATCGCCGATCCCAGTGGTGGAACGCTACGCGGGTGGCGCTTTTCCCCGTTTGCGTCCGCTTGCATTGAAGGCCGAGGTGAGATCGCCAGTTCGCGGCGGCGCACCGTCACACACATGAACTGCCTATCGCACCGCGTATTTGGAGGGTTGAGCGCGACGGGCGAGGTTCAGTCGTGAGATTCCTCTTGCGTCGCTTGCGTCGCTAGCAGCTTGGCGATGCGGGGTCCATCCATTTCGAGGATTTCGAAGCGCCAGCCGCCAAAGTTCAAGTGGTCACCCGTTTGAGGGATTTTTCCCGCCTGTAACAGCACAAAGCCGGCAAGTGTGTGGTAGTCGCCGGGCGGCAACTCCTTGAGTCCGAGCAATTCCGTTGCTTGGTAAATTGAAATCGAGGCGTCGAGCACAAAAGAACCGTCCTGACGCCGCAAGGACTCTGGGCCCTTCTGCCCCTGAGGGTCCGGTAAATCGCCCGCGATAGCCTCCAGCAGGTCGGTCTGCGTCACGACACCAAGTAGGCTGCCGTATTCATCCACGACGACCGCCATGTGGACGGGGGTGAGCTTGAACAATTCAAGCGTCTTGAGGATCGATGTCGCCTCGTACACCAACACCGGAGCGCGGGTGACAGCGCGGACGTCCATCGCCTTATTCTCGATGCTCAGATCGAGGAGGTCCTGCTTGCGCACAATACCGACGATCTCGTCGATCGAGCCTTTGCTGACGACGAGCTGCGCATGCGGACTGTTCCGTATATCGGACAAAATGCTTTCCTGGCTGTCGTCGAGGTCAAGCCACAGCAGCGCGGGCCGCGGCGTCATGATCGAGCTTATCGGGCGATCGGCCAGTGCCAGAACGCCACGAATCATCTCCTTCTCCGAGGGCGCGAACACCTCGTCTCCGCTGTCGTCCGCGATCAGTAAGTCGACGTTCGGGTCGCCCGCATCCTGCACCCTTGCGGGAACTCCACCAAGAAGGCGCAACACGGCCTGCGCTACCCTTTGCCGTCGCGGAATCCTCGCGCTCCAGCGCTTGCGGTTGCGCAGACCAATCTGGTTGAACATCTCGATCAGGACCGAGAAGCCAATCGCCGCGTAGAGATAGCCTTTGGGGATGTGAAACCCGACGCCCTCAGCGACGAGGCTGAACCCGACCATCAACAGGAATCCGAGACATAGAATAATCAGCGGCGGATGAGCGCTGACGAACTCCGTTAGCGGCTTGCTGGCCACAAACATTATCGCCATAGCGATAATCACGGCCACCATCATGACGCCAAGCTGATCGGTCATTCCAACGGCGGTGAGAATGGAATCGACGGAAAAGACGGCATCGAGCACAACGATTTGCGCCACCGCGGCCGCAAAGCTCGTATGTGCGATATCCTCGCGATGATCGGTCGGTTCATTTTCCAACCGCTCATGGATTTCGACTGTGGCCTTGAGCAGGAGAAAAAGGCCGCCGCCGAGCAGAATCAGATCGCGACCGGAAAAGCCGTGACCAAATGCCGCGAACAGCGGGGCGGTCAGCGTCGTGAGCCAGAAGACGCCGGCGAGAAGCGCCAGCCGTAAAAGCAGGGCCAAGCCCAGGCCGAGTTGTCTCGCGGCGTTCTGATCACGCGACGGCAGCTTGTCCGCCAGGATCGCTATAAAGATGAGATTGTCGATCCCGAGAATAATCTCGAGAAGAATCAGCGTGGTAAGACCCAACCAGACGGTCGGATCAGTCAGCCACTCCATGCGTTATCGCCTCCCGCCGGTCGTTGCTCGTCGCTCTTGATACAACGCTCTTCCCGGGGTGTGAAGAAGGACGCTGTGAGCGCTCGTCGCTGTCGCCGGTACGGCGCTGACTTGATACGCGAGGGCGCCTGGGCAGAAGTGAGGCCTCTTAAGAAGATACGAAGCCCACGGTCGGGTCGGCTCCAATTCCGGCTGGGGCTCCTCCCCCTGGCGACAGTGATCAGGTTTCGCGGATAGGCACGTCAGGCCGTAAGCACCAGCGTCGTGAGCGAGTTCGCGGCGTGGAGTCATTGATGGCGCCGCTGTGCGGCTTGTTTTTCGCTCCCGTGAAGGAGCAACCACAGCCGCGCCGAACCCGATCCATTGTCGGGCTTGGGACCCATTGATTTGAGTGCCATCAGAGCGTGTGTTTATCAGCGCACGATCGGATCCCTTCGCATCCTGAGGTTGTGTTCATTGCTCCTGTGGAGCATGGCGCATGCCAATTTGTCGTGCGGGAAGACATTTTAAGTCGGTCAGGTTCGATTGATTGCACCGGCCAGTTCCAGCAGGCGGGGCGAAAAGCCACGTCGCGAGCGGGATTCGCCCCCGTTTCGTCCCTCGATAAGGGCAGCGCAGGCCGACAAGCGCTCAGATTCCAGCGCAGCGGAGCCAGCGCTCCGAATGGCAAGTGCTTTGCACGGATTGATCCCGGCTATATCGGAGGTTGTGAGATGAAGCCCAACTCTCGCTCGGAGGAAGAAATCGTGAAGCTAAGTCGAGGAGGTCACGAGCGGCTTCATATCGAGACGATTTCGTTCGCCAGATTCTCCCGCGAGTTGAGTTCATCCATGGGATCGCGAAGGGCAATTCGCTATAAGCCCGCGGTCGCAGACCGAGGGTTGAAATGACTTCTTCGTCGTTCTGCGGCGACGCTGGCCGGGCAGGTTTAGTCCGGGAGGATTGAACACGCGGACGTCCCGGTCTCTGATACAATGAGCTCCGTGAGAATCGGCAGGCGTCTCGTCCTCGTGCTGCTGCTGGCCGTGGCTCCCATAGTCGCGGTCTATACGTATTGGAGTGTGGAGTGGTCGAGGCAAAATTATGTCGCCGATCTAAAGCGCGAGACACGCGCGACCATGCGCGGCCTCTCTCCAGTCCTGGCAGGTTACGTCCAGCAAGAACAATGGGCGCAGGTGCGCAAGATGTTTCACCGGCTGAGCGCCGATGGAACGGAGAGCGCGCTATTGAAGCTGGACGGGGAGCGCTTGTACGCGTCGCCCGGCTTTCCGCCAAAGCTGATTACCGTGGCGCTACAAGCGGGAATGTCTCCGGCCGGGCTCGAATTTGAACAGACGGCCGCGGGCCGCTACTGGTTCTGCCGTATCGTGCCGCTAAAAGCCGACAAACCGATCGGTTACCTGCTGGTTGCGCAGGACTGGACGAACATTGGCGAGAATCTGCGAGAAAGAATGCTGACTCCGATAGGAGCCGCCCTGATCGTCGTGATCCTGATCACGGCGCTAATACCGACCTTGGTCAGCCGCTACGTTTCTGAACCGCTGGCCGAACTTTCACGCAAGGTAATACGCTTCACTGACGAAGACACCGTTGGTGGGGATGAGCTGAAGTTGCTCAGCGAAGAATTCCGCCGGCTCGACCAGCAGCTCAGCAAGGCTCGCGCCGACCTGCTCGAACGCCATCGTTATGAATTGGAACTTGATCGCAGGCTTCAGCGTGCCGATCGCCTTGCCACTATCGGGACGCTCGCATCCGGCCTCGCGCACGAAATCGGCACGCCGATGGGCGTAATACGAACGCGTGCTGAACTCCTGCTGCACGGCAGTCCTGCTCCCGCAAAGACTGGCGAAGGCCTCGAGATCATTGTCAATCAGATCGACCGCATCTCACGAATAGTACGAATGCTGCTGGACTATGCGCGCGGTCACGAGTCGCACCGAGCATGGTACGACGTGAGGATAATTATTCAGCATGTGCTAAAGCTGCTCGAGACCGAAGCGAAGCGTGGCGGCGTGCGGATAACCGCGGAGCCGGGCGCTCACCCGCTCATGGTTGAGTGTGATGCGGATCAGATTCAGCAGGTGTTCATTAACCTGGTGGTCAACGCTTTCGACGCCATGGCGCCCGCGGGCGGAACGCTCAGGGTGAGGACGGCCATCGAGGAAAGAGATCATCGCGCACCGCTTCTAAAGGTCACCTTCGAGGATACCGGACCCGGTGTTCCTCCCGAGTTTCGAGATCATGTGTTTGATCCTTTCTTCAGCACCAAGGCCCCTGGAAAGGGCACCGGCATGGGGCTCTCGGTGAGCCAGTCGATAATGCGCGACCATAGCGGTGAGATAAGTTTCGACACCGGTCCGGCTGGTACTCGGTTTTTTGTCACGATTCCCATGGCGAACGCGGGTGTGAGCACCGCAGTGCGCGAACCCGTGTCCAATGTGGAGCGCCCGGCGTGAGCGACAATCAAGCAACGATTCTGGTAGTCGACGACGAGTCCGCAATGGCTGCCGCCTTGTGTGAGGTGTTGCGGGAGGCGGGCTATGAAGCGCTGGCTGCGAACTCCGGAGCCGAGGCGCTCGAAATCGTGCAGCGCGAACGGCCCGACCTGCTCGTGTCCGACCTCCGCATGAGCGAAATGACGGGTCATGGGCTGCAGATCGAACTCAACCGTATCGCACCCGATTTGCCGGTAATCATCATTACGGCCTTCGGCTCGATTGAGACCGCGGTTGAGTCGATGAAGTTGGGCGCGCGCGACTTCATCACAAAGCCGTTCGGCAACCATGAATTTCTGTTGGTGATTGCGCGCACGCTGGAAAACCGCCGTTTGCGGCGGGAAGTCAAGCAGCTTCGCGGAGAACTCGCGCGCAGTCACGGCTTGCCCAATATCATCGCGGCCGACCCGAAAATGGCCGCGGTTCTGGAGATCGTCGAGCGGGTGGCCGATAGCCCCGCGACCGTGCTGATCGCGGGCGAGAGCGGTACCGGGAAAGACTTGCTCGCTCGCGCGATTCATTTTTCGAGCCCGCGCCGCGATGCGCCTTTCGTCCCGATAAACTGCGCCGCGATTCCCGAGAATCTCATCGAAAGCGAGCTTTTCGGTTACGTGAAAGGGGCCTTTACCGACGCGCGTCAGAGCAAGACGGGTCTATTCGCCGCCGCGCGCGGTGGCACGCTGTTTCTCGACGAGATCGGCGAGATGCCGCTCGCGTTGCAGACCAGGCTCCTGCGCACGATCGAAGACAAAAAGGTGCGCCCTCTGGGCGCCACTGCGGAGAGCTCAGTCGATGTGCGGATCCTGGCCGCTACCAATGCGGATCTCGACAAGGCGATAGCGGATGGTAAATTCCGCTCTGACCTCTATTATCGGCTCTCCACTGTCATCGTGGCGATCCCGCCACTGCGTGAACGACCGGCGGACATCCCCCTCCTCATCAAGCATTTCCTGATGCGGGCGAGCGCCGAAGCGGCACGGGCCGTGCCCGAAATCAGCCCCGATGCGATGGCCCGGCTATTGCGCTATCCATGGCCCGGAAATGTACGCGAACTCCAGAATGCGATCCAACGTGGGGTTATTCTTAACCGCGATAATGTCATCGCCGCGAAGGATCTGCCGCCCCGGCTAGCCGGCCTCGAGCCCTCCGCAACGAATATGCTTGGTGAAGCGGTTGATCGGCGGCTTAGTCTCGATCAGCTTGAGCGCGATTACGTCCGCGCCGTACTCGACTCGGTCAACGGTAATAAGACCGAAGCAGCAAATGTCTTGCGGATCGACCGTAAAACCCTTTACCGCAAGCTTGAAGATGCGGCTGACACCGAATCGGACGGCTGAAGTATCCGGCAGCCGTGTGGGTCCATTCCCGCGAATGTTCTAACGCCCTGATCTCACTGCCACGGCGCTCGGTCGTGACTGGCGTTTTTTGCGCTCGGCTTGATGTGCGCCGCGTGTTCGCGTGGACGACAGGTTCTTGAGAACAGCCGTCCGAATCCACTATCCGCGAAGGGGCTAATCTCTCGACCGTTCCCGCTTCGATTTTGCATTTAGGGAAGCTCTGCACAAGTCATTTTTGTCATTCTGAACGGAGTCTGCGAAGTGAAGAACCCCGAAGAAACTTCAGAAAAAGCACAGAATCCGGGATTCCCCGCTGATTCTAAACGCACATCGCCGACTCCTTTGCTCGCTTCGCCTAAAGCTCCGCTAGAGGCGCTCGGAATGACCACACGAAAGCTTGTGCAGAGCTTCCTTAGCGGCGATTGTGCCGATGAGCGGCGGACAATGACGCCTGTACGAAGTGCCAAGCGTGGAGGATCGCCTCGTACCGTGGGGCAAAGTGCGACACGCTTCAAGCCATACCAGGCTGCCCGATAAAAATTGAGAGAAAATGCGGGAGCGTGAAAAGCGCGCCGCGCCCCGAGACGCGGAGGGAGGCGCCCGGATGGGGCGCGGCGCCGGTCGGCCGCGTGTGATTACACGGGCGAGCGGAAAGATTTAGCGAAAAATGCCCGTTATTCGGCTTCCTCTGTAACCAATCGGTCCATCGACACAATACAGAATAAAAGGTCACGCCGTTATCGTTATCGGCGCTGGGAACGTCCGTGATTTACGAGACGCAAGCGCCATGCCCACGCATTTCTCGCGCAGGAGTCCAGGACGTTCCAAGGGTTCAATCGCGCCTGTAGTTAGCGCCGCTCGGTCAGTGGGGGAGGTGCCATATGGGTTTCCGACGAAAAGACATCAACGGTGGCGACGGTCTCGATGAAGCGAAATTCCACGCTGGCCCGGGAGCTTCGCTACGTGTTCCCATGCAGCCGATGAAACGGATCGAATGCGACCCACGTATTCGCAGACGAAGAGACTCGCCTATCGAAGTTGGACGTATGGCAAGACAATTGCTCAACCATCTATCGACTGCCACGTACCAAGATGACGAGACACATGACGAGCCATTCGTGTGATCCGCATACGAGAAGAAAACGAAATGAGCACGACGCAAAAGATGAAGGTCCTCTGCCCGATCGACTTCGACGTTAATTCGTTGGTCGCGCTGGACCTGGCCCGTGACCTGGTCCGGGAGAACGATGGCACACTCTTTCTGCTGCATGTCGTGGCGACTCCCGACCCGTTCGTGATCTCGGCGCCGCTCATGGTCAAACGCGCCGAAGACTTCGCACGTATCCAGTTGGAAGAGATCGCCCGAGACTCCCTGGGGGATGTCAATCACCATGTAATTCTGAGGACCGGCCGGCCGACTGAACAGATCATCGAGGTTGCGGCCGAAGTGCGCGCGCACATGGTGGTGATGGCAACCCATGGCCGCAGCGGGGTGTCGCGGTTTTTTCTTGGCAGCGTCGCCGAAAAGGTGGTTCGTGAGGCTTCGTGCCCCGTTCTCACAATTCGAGGAACATCTGTTTCCGAGCCGGCGCACTCGGACGCCGCGGCCGTTACCCGCGGCCCTTCCTGAGCAACGGTGACGCCTTCATGGAGGTTTCGAGCATGCACGACGAGATTCGTTTGGACATTGAGCGATGGGAAAACGAGGGCGGATTGCTCAGCTCTTTGGAAAC
>JBOHWJ010000603.1:0-4575 GCA_050736495.1 Binataceae bacterium (SeqCode)
CGCGGAACAGCGCGCGCTCGCGCTCGGCTTCGCCTCCGTGGCGGCGGCGGGCGCGTCGGCGCTACCCGCCGCTGCCGCCATTCCGCTCTACTCACGCCTGCGCGTCATCGGCCAAATCTTTGCCGGCTATATCGCGCTCGAGAGCGACGACGGCCTTATTCTCATTGATCAGCACGCCGCGCACGAACGCGTTACCTTCGAGAAACTGCGCGCCGAGTTGCGCGACGGCGGTATCCGCGTGCAGGCGATGCTCACGCCCGCGCCGCTCGAACTGAATGCGGCGCGCGCGGCGCAAGTGATGGCGGCGTTGCCCGAGTTGCGCGCGATGGGCTTCGAGGTCGAGCCGTTCGGTCCGACCACGCTGCTGCTCAAGGGCGCCCCCGCCGTGTTCGGCCCCGAGGGCGGCTTGAAACTGCTCTCCGAGATGCTTGGAAGTATGGGCGAGAATGGGTTCTGGATGCGCGGTGCGGCGGCTTTCGAGGATTCGCTCAAGCAACTCGCCTGTCATGGTTCGGTGCGTGCCGGTCGGGCGCTCGAACCGCGTGAGATGGCGGCGTTGCTGGCGGAACTCGACCGCACCGAATTCAAGACCAACTGTCCGCATGGACGCCCGGTTCATATCCGCTTCCCGCGCGGGCAGATTGAGCGGATGTTCCGGCGATGAAACCACCGGATATGGACGCGCCGCCTCAACCCTTTGCCACGAGCGCGCCTCGACGGCAGTCGCGCGTTGGCTTTATCGTCGGTCCGACCGGAGTTGGCAAGTCGGCCTTTGCGTTGGATCTGGCGGATCGCCTTGGCGCCGAAGTCGTCAACGCCGATTCACGCCAGGTCTACCGCGGAATGGATATCGGCACGGCCAAGCCTACTCCAGCCGAGCGCCACCGCGTGCCGCATCATCTGATCGACATCCGCTCGCCTGACGAGCCGCTCGACGCGGCGACCTTCGCGTCTCTGGCGCATGCGGCGATTGCCGAAATCGCGGCGCGACGCCGCTCGGCACTGGTGGTCGGCGGGAGCGGACTCTACCTGCGCGTGCTGCGCGATGGAATTTTCGACGGCCCCGCCGCCTCACCGGCGCTGCGCGGCGAACTGTACGCTAGCGGCCGGGACCATGGCGTTCCGTATCTGCATGCGCAACTGCGCGAGGCCGATCCCGCCAGCGCGGCCTGGATTAGCCCTAACGATCGGACCAGGATCGTGCGCGCACTGGAGGTTTTCCGCCTTACCGGCATGACCATCAGCGAACATCATCGCCGCCACAACTTCGCGCGGCGCGAGTACGAGAGCCTGACCGTCGGACTTGAGATGGAGCGCGGGCGGTTATACGACACTATTAACCGGCGCTTCGAGGCCATGGTCGCGGACGGCATGGTTGAGGAGACGCGTCGTCTGATGGCCGCCGGGCTTGCGGTCGATCGGGCGCCGCTCTCTACTATCGGGTACCGCCAGATCGCGGCCTTCATACGCGGCGAGCTCGATCTGAAAAGGGCAATCGAGCTGGCTCAGCGCGACAGCCGCCGGTTCGCCAAGCGTCAGCTCACCTGGTTTCGGCGCGACCCCGATGTCGTTTGGCTTGACGCCGGACGCGGTATCGAACAGGCTCTGGCTTGGTTCAATGATTTCTTCTCTTCCGGAAGCACAACTGCCGATGGCTGAAAATCCGAATGCGGCGGAACCTCTGCAGGCGGAACTGGAAGCACAACTCGACCAAGTCCGCCGACGCCTGCGCGAACCATTGAAAGTGAGCGAACGCCGGCGGTTGAGCGCCGAACTCAACCGGCTCGAAGGTGAGCTCAAGGCGCACCTGAGCGTGATCGACCGCGTGCGGCTGGCGCGCAACCCCGCGCGGCCGCAAACGCTCGATTATGTCGGCGCGCTGATGACCGACTTTTTCGAAATTCATGGCGACCGACGCTTTGCCGACGACGGCGCGATCGTCGCCGGACTCGGCTATTTCCGCCGCCGCCCGGTCGCGATAGTGGGCCAGCAGCGTGGCCGCTCGACCACCGATCGGCTCAAACGCAACTTCGGCAAGCCGCATCCAGAGGGCTATCGCAAGGCCGCGCGCGTATTCGAACTGGCAAGCCGTTTTCATCTGCCGGTCATCACGTTTATCGATACCCAGGGCGCGGAGCCGGGCGTGGGCGCGGAGGAACGTGGGCAGGCCGAGGCAATCGCGGCGAGCCTTGAGCTAATGGCGCGGATCGAGGCGCCGGTTATCGCCTGCGTGATCGGTGAGGGCGGCTCGGGCGGTGCACTCGCGCTCGGCGTCGCCAATATTGTCCTAATGCAGGAATACGCCTGCTACTCGGTCATCACGCCCGAGGGATGCGCCGCGATTTTATGGCGCGCGGGCGGTCCCGAGAAGGTCGCTACCGCCGCGGCCGCGCTCAAGCTAACGGCCGAGGATTTGTTGCGTCTCGGCGTCATCGACGAAATAGTTCCCGAGCCGCCCGGCGGCGCCCATCGCGACACGCGTAGTGCGACGGCGGCGGTTGGCGCCGCGATCGCGCGTCAATTGGCCAAGCTCGCGCGGATGCGCCCGGTCGAGCTGCGGCGCCATCGCGAGCGCAAGTTCGCCGCGATGGGTTCGGCGTTTCTGCAAAGCCTCCGCGTTGAAAACGGCGGCCGGATCGGTTAGCCATGTCCCGGCGATGAAGACGGCGGGATCGAAAAAAACCGGCGTGCGCGGCGCTTCGCTGGATGACCTGCGCAAACGCATCGACGACATCAATCTGAAGATCGTCAGGCTGCTCTCCGAACGCGCGCAAGCCGCCCAGCGTATCGGCCATCTCAAACGGGCCGACGGCGCGCCGGTCTACCAACCCGCGCGCGAGCGCGAGGTGCTGGAGCGGGTGGCCGCGCACAACCAGGGGCCGCTCACGGCCGACCATATACGGCGGATTTTTGTCGAGATCATCTCGGCCTGCACCGCAATCGAGCATACGATTCGTGTCGCCTTTTTAGGCCCCGAGCATACCTATTCGCACGAGGCGGCGCGGAGCCGTTTCGGTTCCAGCGCGGCGTTTGAACCCCAGAGCTCGATTGCGGCGGTGTTCCAGGCGCTCGATAACGACCGTGCCGACTACGGCGTGGTGCCGGTTGAAAATTCGACCGAGGGCTCGGTCAGTCTCACGCTCGACCTGCTGATCGATACGCCGCAGGTGATCATCGGTGAAATCCTGCTGCCTATTCGGCACGCGCTGATGTCGCGCGAGGGCGACCCGGCGGCGCTCAAGCGCGTGGTCTCGCATCAGCAGTCGCTCGGCCAATGCCGCAACTATCTGGCCGCCAACCTGCCGCATTGCGAGTTGGAGGCGGTCTCCTCCAACGGCCAGGCTGCGCGCATAGCCGCCGATGATGCATCACTTGGCGCGATTGCGTCGATCGCCGCGGCCCAGGCTTACGGACTTAAGATCATCGCGGAGAATATCCAGGACGTGGCGCAGAACACCACGCGCTTCCTCGTCATCGGCAAGCATCCGGCGGCGCGCAGTGGCGCCGACAAGACCAGCTTGCTGTTCGCGGTGCCGGAGCGGGCCGGCGCGCTGCACGGCGCGCTCAGCCTGTTCGCGCGCAACTCCATCAACCTCACCATGATCCAATCGCGTCCGCAGCGCGCGCGGCCGTGGGCCTACGTCTTTTTTGTCGACCTCGAAGGCTGTAGCACCGATCCCAAGGTCCGGCGTGCGCTCGAAGCGCTCGAACGGCGGGCGCTTTTTTTAAAAGTGCTGGGATCGTATCCTGAAGGCAGGTGGTCCGGCGCCTAAGGCGGCGCCGACTACTGGTGCTGACTGTTGATTAAACCGGAAGATCTCGCACTGCCATCGGTCGCGGCGCTCAATCCGTACGAACCCGGCAAGCCCATCGAAGAGCTCCAGCGTGAGCTCGGCATCGGCGAACCGGTCAAGCTCGCCTCGAACGAAAATCCGCTGGGCCCTTCGCCCAAGGCGATCGCTGCGATTCGCGCGGCGCTGCCCGAGCTTAACCGTTATCCCGATGGTTCGAGCTGGACGCTGCGCCACAAGATCGCGGCGCGCCACGGCGTTAGCGCCGATCACATCTTTATGGCCGCGGGATCGGTTGAAGTACTGAACCTGCTCAGCTTCCTGTTCCTGCGCCCGGGCCTCAACGCGGTCTTCTCCGAGCATGCCTTCGCGATTTACGGACTGGCCACGGCGGCTGCCGGCGGCGCGGCCCGGACAGTGCCGATGAAGCTCGGCTACCATTTTGACCTCGACGCGATGATTGCCGCGATCGACGCCGGCACGCGCTTGGTATTTCTCGACAATCCGAATAACCCGTGTGGCACGATCTTCCAGCGCGCGCAGTGGGAAAGATTTCTGGCGCGCGTGCCGGAGCATGTCGTGATCGTCGCTGACGAGGCCTATTTCGAGTTCGTGCGCGACCCGGAGTATCCCGATTCGCTCAAGTATCACGATGGCCGGCGCATGATCGTCACGATGCGGACGTTCTCGAAGATTTTCGGTCTTGCCGGCCTCAGGGTCGGTTACGCGGTCGCGCGTCCCGACATCATTCGGCTGCTCAATCACGTGCGCCAGCCTTTCAACG
>JBOHWJ010000604.1:0-3343 GCA_050736495.1 Binataceae bacterium (SeqCode)
AGCCATAACATTCGCGTGTGGCCGCGATAGTTGTGCCGCGCCAGCAGCATCAGCATGAAACTCAGAAACAGGAACGTGAAGATTTGTGGACGGAACTGTAGAAACGGGCCGATGGTCACGCCCACAATCAGCAGCAGCGCGAATTGCAGTGGTGCCGCGGCGCCGGTCTCCGCCTCCGCCATCGCCAGCAGCACCAGGGTCGCCGAGGTGCATAGGAACTTCATCAGCTTGAGCCCGAACACGCCGAGGGCGTTGTAGAACGCGGCCATCACAATCTCGGAGAGCCATTCGCCGTCGTTCCAGAAATGGCCCGGAATCGAGTAGGAATATGGATCGGCGTGAGTGAGATGGCCGGTCCGTAGGATGTTCTGGCCGATGAGGAGATGCCACCATAGATCAGGGTCGGCCCAGCGGCCGGCATCGGCAATCGCCGCGGCAATCAATATCAACGCCGGTGAGTAGCGCAGCAATTGATGTCGCCATATATAGGCCAGCGCACGGCGTTGAGGCGCGGCCGATTCGTGCCGAGCCGATCTCATCACTGCCTTCTCAGCCATCCCGTCCCCATCTCCCGCGAAGGGTCATAAGCTCAAAAGACGATCGGACGCGCGCGAACTCACCCTTCCGATCCCCGCGCGGTTTGCGGAGGTCACGAGCCCACAATTCCGCTACGGCACCATCTACAAGATTGTTTAAGGTGTGTCTACGGACGAAAACAAATCAAATCATGTGTTGTATGCGATCGTCGTAAACAGACGGAAGAGCCGGACGCGCGGCCTCTGAAGCTGCTTCGCGACCGCCTCGACGACGCACGTACCCCGGTTTTCGTGTAGCGGCGGAAACGATGCTGGTAGGTGGATGCGTCGTCAGGCGAACATTTCGGGTTCGCGCGATCTCAGCCAAACCAGTCCCTGGTAGGCGTAATGCAGTCCCGAAAGCGCGGTCGCTCCCACCGTCACATACAGCAGCACGTACCAATTCTGCGGCCACGTCGTGCTCACGCGCGCCAGGGCGCCGATAACGCACGCGATCTGGAGGCAGGTGGTCAGCTTGCCCAAGTAGCTGGGCCTGACCGGCACGCGCTCGCCGGTGAAGAACGACAGCATGATATAGCCGAAGACGATCACGGTATCGCGGATTATGGCAACGCCGAGCAGCCATCCGGGAAACGCGCCGTAAATAGTCAGTACTATAAACGCGCTCACCAGCATCAGCTTGTCGGCAAACGGGTCGAGAAAGGCGCCCAGTTCGGTCTTGCAATCGAACCAGCGTGCGACCGTGCCGTCGAGCGCGTCGGTCAGCGCGGCCAGACAGAACACATAAAGCGCGTCGGTATAGCGCTGCTTGCTGAGCAACGCGAGAAAGACCGGGATCGAAAAGATCCGCAGCAGGGTCAGAACGTTAGGCGTATTGAGCAGGTGTCCAAGCGAAAGCCCCTTGGGCCCAGGTGCCGGCGGCGCCGGTTGCATTGACGCTGGAGCCATAGTCAAACCCGACGATAGTGGGATTTCAGGCTACGCTCGCGATGCTGGCAAAGGAATGCCCCATCACCGCCCGCGAGCCATCAATCGCCTTCGATGCCGCGCTCCGCCAACGCGGCCGCTTTGCGCAGCCGGCCGGCTACCGGAGCACTCACTCGCGCGCGCATCGAGACCACACCGTCGCTATACTCTTCGCTCAGGACTTCGCCGTCGCGGCGCGCCATCGCGATAAGATCGCCGCGTCCCGCCGGCAGCGTGACGCCGACCTCTTCGCGTAAGCCGCTGAAGTTGCGCGCGATCGCGTCGAGCAGATGGTCCAGCCCCTTTCCTCGCAGGGCCGAGAGCGACACCGTATCGAGGCCTTGTGCGAAGTGCGGCGGAAGGTCGAGCAGGTCGGCTTTGTTCATCACCACCAGCCGCGGCGTCGAACCGGCGCCGATCTCGTCGAGCACGCGATCGACCACTTCCATCCGTTCCGGTGCAAGGGGTGAACTGGCGTCGACCACGTGGATCAGAAGGTCCGCCGTGCGCACCTCCTCCAACGTCGCCTTGAAAGCCTCGACCAGCAGATGCGGAAGGCGGTGGATGAAGCCGACGGTATCGGCGAGCATCACCTGGATTTTACCCGGCAACTTGAGCCGGCGAATGGTTGGATCGAGCGTCGAGAAGGGCCGGTCGGCGGCCTCGATGCGAGCGTCCGTGAGCGCGTTCATCAGGGTGGACTTACCCGAGTTGGTGTAGCCGACCAGCGCGACCGTCGGATAGGGCACGGCGAGGCGGCGGCGGCGCTGAATCGAGCGGGTACGCTCGACTTCCTTCAGGCGCATGCGCAGGCGCGTCAGCCGTTCACGCACGCGGCGGCGATCGACTTCGAGCTGAGTCTCGCCGGGACCGCGCGTGCCGATACGGCCGCCGGCGCCGGAGCCCCCGGTCATGCGCGACAGATGGGCCCATTGTCGCGTCAGGCGCGGCTGCAGGTAGGCCAGTTGCGCGATCTCGACCTGAAGTTTGCCCTCCAGCGTGCGGGCGCGCTGCGCAAAAATGTCAAGGATTAGCTGGCTGCGGTCGATGACGCGGAGCTTGAGTTCGTTTTCGAGATTGCGCGCCTGCGCGGGGCTCAGGGCGTCGTCAAAAATCGCGAGAGTGGCCTCGCGTTCATGTGCAAGCTCACGCACCTCGGCGGCCTTGCCACGGCCGATAAACGTGCGCGGATCGACGGCCTTAAGACGTTGCTGCACTTGGCCGACCACCCGGGCGCCGGCGCTTTCGGCTAGCGCGCCAAGTTCGGTCAATGAGTCTTCGCTGGTGATACCGCTGGTGGCGCCCAGTTCCACTCCGACCAGCACCGCTCGTTCAGCCGCTTCGACAGATGGTTCCTGCGTAAATGCCAGAGGCGATTCCTCCCTACCCGTTGCCGGCTGGCTTTATTCTAGCAGGGCCCGCCGCCTTCGACTAAGGGATCGACCCCGATATTGGCTCCGCGCTCGAACGAACGGATCCGGGGCTTCTGTTGAAAAATGGCTTTTCGCGGCCCCCCTCTTATTTCTCCGAAGGAAGGGAGAGCCTTGCATAAACGTAAGGTCAACGATCTCCAATCCGTCGTGACGCTCATCGTCACTGTTTCTTCTGCGTTTTGGATTTGCTGTATATCAATGATATATGGCTACGAAGATTAGCAAACGTGCGACGGCCAAGGTCTTCACGACCGGGCGCAGTCAGGCGGTTCGTATTCCGAAAGAATATCGCTTCTCCTGCGGCGAGGTGCTTATCGAACGGGAAGGCGACCGCGTGATCTTGACGCCGCGCCTGCGGTCTTGGCGCGAGTATCTCGCTCGAGCTGCGCGCTTCGCCGACGACTGTCC
>JBOHWJ010000605.1:0-2196 GCA_050736495.1 Binataceae bacterium (SeqCode)
ACCAGCTACAGCAGCGCGGCGGCGCTGGTGCCATATTTCGTTCTTGCGGGCGCTTACTTTTCGGGGCGCTTCCAGCTTGGCGAATTCACGCAGGCCGCGTTTGCCTTCTCGATGCTCCAGGGCGCGCTATCCTTGATAATCGATAATTTCCAGGGTCTGACCGACTATGCCTCAGTGGTAAACCGCCTGGCCGCGTTCAAAGAGCAATGCGAAAAAACGGGAGCACCCGGCTTCGATGGCGTGCCGCGCATCGACGTCGCCGAGGATGACGGCCGCCTCGCAGTCGAAAACCTGACACTGATGACACCCGATGGCACACGGACGCTCCAGCGCGGACTTTCCGCCGAGGTCAAGGCGGACGGCGCGGGCGGCGCATTGTTGGTCACTGGCCCGAGCGGCGCCGGCAAGACCTCGCTGATGCGCGCCGTGGCGGGGCTGTGGAGTTCCGGTACGGGCCGTATCGTACGGCCGCCGCTCGATCAGATCATGTTTTTGCCGCAACGCCCGTACATGATCCTCGGCTCGCTGCGCGATCAGCTATGCTTTCCGCACGCCCCCGGCTTGAGCGACGAGACGCTGCTCGAAGCGTTGCGCGAAGTGAGCCTGGCCGGGTTGCCCGATCGTTTTGGTGGCCTGGACGCCGACCGCAGTTGGGCTGAAGTGCTGTCGGCCGGTGAACAACAGCGGCTCGCATTCGCGCGGCTCCTGCTCAATCGCCCGCGTTATGCGTTCCTCGACGAAGCGACCAGCGGACTCGATATGCGGACCGAGGAACTACTCTACGCAACGCTTGCCCGCACGCCGATCGTTTTCATCAGCATCGGGCATCGCCCGAGCCTGCGCAAATTCCATCAACAGGTGGTCGAATTCGAACCCGAGGCTGGCGCGGAAAGCATGTCCGTGCCGGCGGCCGCAGGTTCGGCGTGATGGGCGCGTTCAACATCATCTGCCCCACCCTTGATAAAGACGCGCCCACTCTTGCTCCTACTGCCGTCGCTGGCTAGCCTGCATGTGTTTTGAGTAAAGTGCGATTCATAATCGTGGCGGGCCTGCTGGCGATGGTCGCCGTCGCTGTTCGGCCAAAGACGGTGATGGGGGCGGACGCGGGCGGTGGCAAAATCAATCTCGACGTGGAATGCCGTTGCGCCGATCCGGTGGGGCAGAATTTCTGTGCCGACTTCAAACAAAAAGTGCGTGATTCGGCCGGCTATCGACTAGCCGATAACACTAAGGCCTACGGCCTCGGCGTGCACTTCTCATGCGTGGACCTATGGCAGGGGATCGACAACAAGCTCGCGGGAGATATGTCGGCGGTGTCAGTGGCGTTCACCATTTACGCCGACAGCTTGCCTGGTGAGGTCTACGAGGATTCATCGGTGTTTCGCGTTGGCAAGGATGCGACGGCCGAGATGTCGCGAAAGATTCTTGCCGCGATCGCTCAACTCGTCAACGTCAATGCGAAGTTCTTCGACCGCATGCGCGCGCCGGCGGCGGCGCTACCGACACCCACGGCCACGCCGCACGTCTCGTATGGAGAGTAAAGGAAGCCGCGCCCCCATGCCTGCGTGAAAGCACGGCTTCCATCGGTTCGCTCTTCAGTCAGACATCACGCGCCGTCATTTGCGCACGACCGGCGGAGTTGTCTCGCTCATGCGGGCCGCAATTTCCTCGTCGCTCATCTGGTAAATGCGCTCTCTGCCGGGAGGAAATTCCATCTGCGGCTTCCGCGGATCGATCGGCGGCTGCGCGACCTTGCCGTTGCGCGATTCGAACGCCGCTGGATTCTTGTAGCGCTGCAATTCTGACAGGCCGATTCCGGCGAGCCTTACGACCTCCGGATCGATCCACGCCTCGGCGTCGATCGGCTTGCCTTCGGAGGTTGAGAATTCGAGCATGATTCCCTCGGGCGCGGCCAGGTAAATCGACTTGCAGAAGCCGTGATCGATGGGCCCCATTACCCAGTGGCCGTGCGTGCGTATGCGGTCGCGCATCGCGATCAGGTCGGCTTCGGTATCGACGTTGAGTGCGAGATGCTGCATCACGCCCGCCGCCACCGGGGCGGCGGTCCAACTGGGATGAGAGACGCCTTTTTGCGGCTGGATCTCGCCGATTTCGGGCGATTGCACGAACGCGATCGAGCCGCCGCCCATCTTGAGGAAACCGTGAAAGGTTTTCTCGACGCCATGCATCCAATAC
>JBOHWJ010000606.1:0-3046 GCA_050736495.1 Binataceae bacterium (SeqCode)
TTCCCGAGGCGATTCGCAAGGGTGTCGAGCGCGCCAAAAAAAGCCTCATCCGGGTGCCATTGCGCGACGGCACCATCCCGCATGAAGTGCTCGGCCGCTTCGGCGCCGGCAAGGTCATGCTGAAGCCGGCTTCCGAAGGCACCGGTGTTATCGCCGCGGGCGGTGTGCGTGCGGTGGTGGAGTTGGCCGGAATCCGTAATATTCTGACCAAACGGCTGGGTTCCTCGAATCCCCATAATCTGGTCAAGGCTACGCTTGAGGCGCTGACGGAACTCCGAAGCAAGGAAGATGTCACACGGTTGCGCGGGGTCACACCGGAACCGCCGGTTACGGCGTGAACGATGCGGCGGAGGCCGAGCGATGGATGACACTATCCGGGTAAAATTGGTACACAGCCCGATCGGGACCAACGATCGCGTGCGGGAGACCGTGCGTGGCCTGGGTCTCGGCCGCGTGGGCAGCGAGCGGACGCTCAAGCGCAGCGCTTCCGTGCTCGGGATGCTCAAGCGAATACCGCATCTCGTGGTTGAAGTGAAAGATCAGGCGGCGGTTCAAGATGAATTTACGCGAACTTAAACCAGCGCCGGGCTCGACGCGCCGCAAAAAGCGCATCGGGCGCGGCATCGGCTCGGGTCATGGCAAGACGGCCGGGCGAGGACACAAGGGGCGCGGCTCTCGTTCGGGCGGCAATACCCCGCCGGGGTATGAAGGCGGCCAGATGCCGCTGCAGCGGCGGGTGCCCAAGCGAGGCTTTCGCCGCCTGCAAAAGAACCAGAATCGGCGCGAACAGTTTGCCGAGATCAACGTTGAGCGGCTGGCAGGTTTCGTCGACGGTGACATTATCGACCCGGCGACGATGGCTGACCGCGGATTGATGCGGCCAGGGCGCAAGGTCAAAGTGCTGGGCGGGGGTGAATTGAAGAGTAAAATTACCGTGCGCGCGCATGCATTTTCCAAAGGCGCGCGAGAAAAGATCGCCGCGCTGGGCGGTAGCGCGGAACTGATTCAAGGTTAGAAAGGCTGAATGCTTGAAGGGTTTTCAAACGCCTCGCGCATCCCGGAGTTGCGCCGCCGGCTGCTCTTCACGGCCTTCATGTTGGCGATATACCGGGTCGGCGTCGCGGTGCCGACGCCAGGAATCGACGGCAACGCGCTGCAGGCTTTTTTCACTGCGGCGTCGAGCACGCTGTTCGGCTGGGTGAATCTGTTTTCGGGCGGTGCGCTTGAGCGCTTTTCAGTCTTCGCGTTGGGCATTATGCCCTATATCTCGGTCGCGATTATTCTTGATCTGCTGAAGATCGGCTGGCCCTATCTCGACGAACTCTACAAGGAAGGTGAAGCGGGCCGGCGCAAGATAAGCCAGTACACGCGCTACGGGACGGTCGCGCTCGCGATCGTCCAGGGCTTCATGATTGCGCTGTCACTGGAAAGTATCCAGGCGCCCGGTGGCGGTTCGGTGGTTTACCATCCGGGAATGAGCTTCATCCTGATTACGGTTATCACGGTGACGGCAGGCGCGGTCTTCGTGATGTGGATTGGCGAGCAGATAACCGAGCGCGGCGTTGGCAATGGCATCTCGCTGGTGATCATGGCGGGTATCGTGGCGCGGCTGCCGAGCGCGCTTGGCACCACCGCGCAATTCGTGCGCGAAGGTGAAATGAGCATCTTCGTGCTCATCCTGATCTTCGCCATCGCGATCGCGGTTACCGGCGGTATCGTGTATGTGGAAACTGGCCAGCGCCGGATTCCGGTGCAATACGCGCGGCGCGTGGTCGGACGGCGGGTCTATGGCGGCCAGACTTCACATCTGCCGCTCAAGATCAACACCTCGGGTGTTATACCGCCGATATTCGCGTCGTCGATCCTGGTATTCCCGGCGACGGTGGCGACTTTCGTGCCGTCGTTGCACAATTGGTCGGCCTTTCTAACGCCGGGTGGATGGGTCTATAATGTAGTTTACGTAGCGCTGATTATATTCTTTTGTTATTTCTACACTGCGGTCACGTTCAATCCAGTCGACGTCGCCGATAACCTCAAGAAGTACGGCGGATTTATTCCGGGAATCAGGCCAGGCCGGTTCACTGCCGAATATATCGACCGCGTGTTGTCGCGTATCACGTTGGGAGGCGCCATCTACGTGAGCGCGGTGTGTGTGCTGCCGACACTTCTGATCCAGCGCTTCAACGTTCCGTTCTACTTCGGTGGTACGGCTCTGCTCATCGTGGTCGGCGTTGCGCTCGACACGGTGGCGCAAATTGAGACGCATCTGCTGACGCGTAATTATGAGGGCTTTATGCGGCGCGGCCGGGTGAAGTCCAAGCGTGGAGGATAGGCCGTGCGGTTGGTGCTATTGGGTCCGCCTGGAGCCGGTAAAGGCACTCAGGCCAGAATGCTTGAAGCGCGGCTTGGAGTTCCGCAGGTCGCAAGCGGCGATTTGTTGCGCGCGGCGGTGCGCAACCGGACGCCACTCGGGCTCAAGGCGAAGGGTTTTATGGACAAGGGCGCGTTGGTGCCCGACGAACTGGTGCTCGGGTTAATAGACGAGCGCCTAGGTCAGCCTGACGCCGAGCCGGGATTTATTCTTGACGGCTTTCCACGCACGGTGGCACAAGCTGAAACGCTGGCGAAGATGATCGACGGGCGCAATCAGCATCTCGACCAGGTGGTCGCGATAATTGTGCCTGACGACGAGATTATCAAGCGGATTTCGGGCCGCCGCACCTGCAAGAATTGCGGCGCGATGTACCATTTGATTTACGATCCGCCGCGTAATTTCAACCTGTGCAACAAGTGTAATGGCGAACTATATCAGCGTGACGACGACGCCGAGGATACGGTGCGGATGCGCCTGGAAGTTTATGCCGCCTCGACACGTCCGCTGCTCGATTATTTTCGGCGCATGGGGCTGCTCGCGGAGGTCGACGGGGTCGGGCGGCCGGAGGAAATCCAGGAGAAGATTTTAGGCGTGCTCGGAGCTGACGAAGCAAGCGCGGGTGGTACCAAAGGTCAGAGGTGATTACGCTCAAGAACCATGAAGAAATCGCCG
>JBOHWJ010000607.1:0-2749 GCA_050736495.1 Binataceae bacterium (SeqCode)
CGTCGGAATGCGGCGCCGAACCGTCGCCGCGCGCGACGCCGACGAATACCAGGTTGACGTGAATTCCGTAGAGGCTCTCGCGATGGGCTTCACCCAGACGCGAAGTGATGGCCGCGCCCCAGTCGCCGCCCTGCGCGCCGTAGCGCTGGTAGCCGAGTCCTTCGGTCATCAGTTTGTGAAACAGCTCGGCGATCGACTGGATGTTCATCGCACGCGTGCGCGGACGGTCGGAGAAACCGTAACCCGGCAACGACGGCGCGACCACGGTCAGCGCGTCCTTGGGATCGCCTCCGTACCTGGCCGGGTCGGTGAGCATCGGGATGATCCGCATGAACTCATAGACCGAACCCGGCCATCCATGGCTCAGGAGCAGCGGCTTGGGATTCGGTCCGCGGCCCTTTTCGTGGATAAAGTGGAGGCCGAAGCCGTCGACCTCGGTGCGGAAATGCGCGAGACGGTTGAGTTCGGCCTCGTGCCTGCGCCAGTCGTAGAGCGTGCGCCAGTACTCGACCAATTCCTTGATGTACGCGAGATTGCTGCCGTATTCCCATCCGCTATCGGGAATCTCGTCGGGGAAGCGCGTGCGCGCCAAGCGCTCGCGCAGGTCCGTCAGGACCTCTTCGGGAACGTTGATTTTGTATGGTTCGACTTTGCTCGATGCCATCGTTGGCCTCCGCCGTCATTATCTTCGGAAATGTGCGCGCTGCTGTGCAGCCGGACAAGCGAAGTCTACTTCGGAGCGAGCGCCTGCTTGACCAGGTCACTCGCCATCTTGCCGTCAAGGCGCGCGCCGAACTGATCGCGCAGCGCCTTCATCAGAGGGCCGATCTGTCTAACGCCCGCGTCCATCTGCGCCGTGATTGCCGCCATGACCTCGTCGTGACCGATCGCGGCGGGCAGGTAGGTGTCGAGGATCCGCGCCTCGGTCTCGTTCTGCTCGATAAGGTCGGCGCGATTGCCCTTGCGCGCGAACTCGAGCGCCTCGTCGCGGCGCGCGCGCTCGCGCTTCAGCACCTGGACGATTTCGGTTTCGCTGGCATCGCGGCGGACGTCCTTTTCGACGCGCGTGATTTCGCTCAGGATACCGCGCAACGTCATGGTCTTAAGCTTGTCGCCCGCCTTCATCGCGGCCTTGAGGTCGTCCTGAAATGTTTGCTTCACGTGCGTTTCTCCCAATGATTCCACTTACCACTCTACGGAGGGCCGCAGGCCGCCGAAAGCACCCGCTGGCGCAATTTTCTTAACTGTATATATGTTGATTGGCGAACGATTCGGAGCTACTGTCCAGGTTGGCCGCGTATTGAACGCACATCAACTCATGGAGACTCACCGATGAAACCGCCGATCAAGCAAGCCCCCGAATCCGGCAGGCACGAGTTCGCCCGCAACGCCGCCGAGTTTGGCAAACAAATCGATTTCGGCAAGACCGCGTCGGACTACGGCCGTTTTCGCGCGGGCTATCCCGGCGAACTCTATCGGCGGCTCGAACGACTCGGCATCGGCGGCGCGGGACATCGCGTGCTTGACCTCGCGACTGGCACCGGGTTTCTCGGCCGTGGCTTCGCGCGGTGCGGATGCCGCGTTACTGGCGTCGACATTGCACTGGGGATGATGCGGGAAGCGGCGCGCCTCGATCGCGAGGGAGGCCTCGCGGTGACTTATGCGCGCGCGACGGCGGAGGCGTTGCCGTTTGCGCAGGGCAGTTTCGACGTGGTCACGGCGGGCCAGTCGTGGCATTGGTTCGATCGTTCCGCCGCGGCGGCCGAGGCGCGCCGCGTCCTGCGGCCGGGTGGATGGCTCGTGATTGCGCACTTCGATTGGATAGCGCTGCCGGGCAACGTGGTCGAGGCGACCGAGCGGCTGATCGAGAAGCATAATCCGAAGTGGAAGCTGGGCGGCGGCCTCGGCATTCATCCGCTGTGGCCGCGCGACGCGGCGATGGCCGGCTTTATCGAGATCGAAACTTTTTCGTTCGACGTGATGGTTCCGTATACGCACGAGGCGTGGCGCGGACGGATTCGCGCGAGCGCGGGAATTGCCGCCGTGTTGACGCCGGGGCAGGTGGCGGCGTTCGACGCGGAACTCTCGGATCTCCTGCGTGAGCGTTACCCGGATGATCCGATGGGGGTATTTCACCGGACGTTCGCGATGGTCGGCCGCGTTCCGGCGACTGTTTGACAATTGGCCGGAGCGCGCGCTAAAGCTGATTCATAAACTGAATTATGGTTCATCGAAAATGAGTGTGCGTGACCGTCATCAGCGCGAACGTCTGGCCCGTCGCGGAGCGATTCTCGCGGCGGCAATGAGTGTGTTTGCGGCGCATGGTCTCGACGGCGCCACTATCGAGATGATCGCGCGTCAAGCCGAGGTTGCGGTCGGCACCATCTATTTGTATTTTTCCTCGCGCGATGAATTGTTCCTGACGCTGATGGTTGACTGGGTGGGTGGGCTGCGCGACCGCTACGCTGAGATTCAGGCGCGCGCGCTCGATCCACTCGAAGAACTGCGCGCGATGGCCGGCGCTTATATCGAATATCTCGACCGATCGCGCGGATTGTTCGTCGCGCAATTGTCGGTGAGCTTCAGCAAGCTGCCAACCCGGCTGGGGCGCAAAGAGGAACTCGATCGTTTTGAGGAAATGCGCACGCTCGGACGCGAATGTTTCCGGCTGTGGGCCGACTCGGTCGCACGCGTCTTCGACGGATACACCGGTGCGCGCGGCGGCGCCGCCACCCTCTCGACCGTGATG
>JBOHWJ010000608.1:0-7067 GCA_050736495.1 Binataceae bacterium (SeqCode)
GACGCCGCGTGCGCGGATGGGCGCGAAAAAAGACGCGCCCGCATCGCGCGCGGCTGAAGCGGACCCTCACCTAAACCTCTCCCGAACCGGGAGAGGAATTGGAAATCGCGCGCGCCGCGCGTTTATGCAAAGCTCCCCGAAACGGGAGAGGAGTTGGAAATCGCGGAGGGCGTGGCCAGGTGCGACCGGAAACACGGTAACGCTTTAATCCGGCAACATGGATAGCAGGTTCGTGCAGTTCGGTGGGGCGGAGCGGCGAGGGTGGCTGTCCTCCTCGCCATTGCCGTGAACTCCGAGTTGCCCGGCGCGCACTAACTGGAGCGAGACGCGATCGATGAGCCCCAGCAGGCTGTTGAGAAACTGTTTCAACAGTAAACTCCAGGGTTCGCCTCGCCACGGCGCATCGCATACATCTCCCGCCGTGACTGTTAGCCGGTTGCCAAATGTACCGATCTGAACCATTTCCAATTCCTCTCCCGGTTCGGGAGAGGTTTAGGTGAGGGACCGCTTAAGCCGCGCGCGATGCGGGCGCATTTTTTTGCGCCCTATTGGCGCGCGCGGCGTCTTCCACGCCGCGGTCCGGCCGACTCGTGTTTCAGGGCTCAAGGCCGAGTGCGATGCGCAAGACACTCGACGATCTTCTGCGCTACCGCGTCGGCGTCCGCGAGCACCTCGTGATTCCAGAAACGCAAGACCGAATAGCCTTGGGTGGCAATAAAATCGCTGCGCCGCCGGTCCGCTTCGACTGCTATTTCGTCCGCATGTTGTTCGCCGTCCACTTCGATAACCAGACCGCAGCGGGGACAACAGAAGTCGACGATGAAAGGTCCGATGGGGAATTGGCGCCTGAATTTGAATCCACACTGTTGTCCGCGCAAGCGCGCCCACAGGAGTCGCTCGGCATCGGTTTGCGCGCGGCGCAGGCGGCGCGCCTTTTCTGTCGGCGATGACGGGGTGTCCATCCGCGCGGTATATCCTAAATGCTGGGCGGAAGGCGAAAGCTGGAGAGACGCCGCGTGCGCGGATGGGCGCGAAAAAAGACGCGCCCGCATCGCGCGCGGCTGAAGCGGACCCTCACCTAAACCTCTCCCGAACCGGGAGAGGACTTGGAAATCGCGCGCGCCGCGCGTTTATGCAAAGCTCCCGAAATGGGAAGGAATTGGAAATCGCGCGCGGCGGTTCTTCGTCAGAGGCCCATGCTGTCCGCCCAGTTGGACAGCTCCGGGATGCGGTAGCGTTCGCCCATGTAAGCTTTGTACATCAGGATCACCCAGAATATCGCCGCCGCGATATTGAAGAGGTCGAGGATGATCGCGATGACGACGGCGAGCACATGCGGCAGGATAGCGATGAAGACACTGAGAATGATGTTGACCGCGATCCATCCGATCGAAAAGGCGATCGACTGGCGCGCGTGGAAGCGCACGAAATCGTCTTTGCTGTAGGGTTCGAGGAATAGAAAGATAATTCCGGTAACGAAGCCGAGCAGATACGACAGCGCCGCCACTGGTTGACCCTGCGGTTTCGCGGTTTCCGCATCCATCAAACAACTCTCCTTCCGCCATCATTCGGACGCAAGCGCGGCCAATTCATTAATGAACCAGAGCGCGCGCCGCGCGGCAATCACCCCCCGGCGTGCAGTTGCAGAGCCCTGTGCGAGGAGCGCGTCGCGGTGCCGGAGCGCTGCCCGAACCTCTTACGAACGCGCCGACCAGAAACGCCATGCGCCCTCCGGCGCGCTCACTCGAAGCCGTAATTGATTTTCATCGCGGTGCGCACTTCATCCATCGTAGCTTGCGCGAGCGCGCGGCCCGTGCGCGTACCCTCGACGATAATCTCGCGCACCAGCGCGGGCTTGGCGGCATATTGCTCGCGGCGCGCGCGAATCGGTTCGAGAAACCGGATGAGCACGTCGTAAAGGCGCTGTTTGACTTCGACGTCGCCAACCTTGCCCTTGCGGTAGCGTTCCTTCAGATCCGCGACCTCTTCGCGATTGGGATTGAAGACGTCGTGATAGATGAAGACCGGGTTGCCTTCGACATGGCCGGGGTCGGTCGGATGGACGCGTGTGGGGTCGGTGTACATCGACATGACGCGCTTGTGCACCATCTCGGGTGGGTCGCCCAGGTAGATGCAGTTGCCGAGCGACTTCGACATTTTGGCGCCGCCGTCGGTACCGGGCAGCCGCGCCATCGCACCCAGCATCGCGCGCGGCTCGACCAGCACTTTGCCGTAAAGGCGGTTGAAGCGGCGCACGATTTCGCGCGCCTGCTCGATCATCGGCAACTGATCCTCGCCGACCGGCACCAGGTCGGCCTTGAAGATGGTGATGTCGGCGGCCTGCGAAATCGGATACGACCAGAACCCGACCGGCACACCCTTGGCGAAGTTGCGCTGCTTGATTTCTTCCTTCACGGTCGGATTGCGCTCGAGCGTGGCGACCGTGACGAGGTTCATAAAATAAATGGTCAGTTCGGCCAGTTCCGGCACCATCGACTGTACGACGAATTTCACGCGTTCAGGATCAAGGCCGACGGCGAGGTAGTCGAGCGCGACCTCGAAGATGTTTTGCGCGAGTTTTTCGGGATGCTCGAAGTTGTCGGTCAGCGCCTGGATGTCGGCGATGAGGACGTAGGTGTCATACTCGTGCTGAAGCTTGACGCGGTTTTGCAGCGAGCCGATGAAGTGGCCCAAATGGAGCGGTCCGGTCGGGCGGTCCCCGGTCAGAATTCGCTTGGTCATCAGTCTTCGGGTTTCAAACGTTTTTGCGGTGTCAAACTCAACCGTCGGACTTCAGCAGTTGATGAAGGCTCTTCAGGTCCGCAACGATGTCCCGCATCTCGGGGCCTGGTTCGGTTTCAAGGCACATCGGCAGCCCGACGAAGCGCGGGTCGTTGACCACGCGGCGGAACGCTTCGAGGCCGATGTGGCCCTTGCCGATATGCTGATGGCGGTCGACCCGCGAGTGGAAGGGCTTGAGCGAGTCGTTGAGATGAAAGGCGGCGAGGCGCTTGAGTCCGATATGTTGGTCGAGTTCGGAGAAGGTGCGTTCGTAACCCTCGTCGGAGCGGAGATCGTAGCCGGCCGCGAAGGCATGCTCGGTATCGAAACATAGCCGCAGCCTGCCGTTCTCTTTTACCGCGTCGAAGATCTGCGCCATCTGATCGAACTTGTAGCCGAGGTTGCTGCCCTGGCCGGCGGTGATTTCGAGCGCGATCTTGACCTTGTAGCCGGGACACGCCTGATGCGCCTGGTCGATCGAGCGCGCGATGGTCTTGATGCCGGCCTCTTCGCCCGAGCCGACATGGGCGCCCGGATGCGCGATCAGAAACGGAACACCAAGCGTCTCGCAGCGTTCAAGCTCGTCGATAAAGCCGCCGACCGAGCGCTTGCGCAGGTTCTCGTCGGGAGCGCCGAGATTCAGCAGATAAGAGTCATGCGCGATGACGGTTTCGATCCCGGTTTCGCGCTGCGCACGCTTGAAAGCGGCGATATCCTCCTCGCTCAAAGGTTTCGATGCCCATTGACGCGAGGACTTGGTGAATATCTGGACGCATTCGCAGCCAGTGTTGCGGCCGCGGGTGAGCGCTTCGCCGACGCCGCCCGCGATCGACATGTGAGCGCCCAGGAGCGGGCGTTTGTGTTCGCTTTTCGAGGCCATGTGAGGTGGTCCACACGGAACCGCATGCAATCTTACACGAAAGGGTGGACAAAACGAAAAGTCCGCGTGTCACGTCGATGCGTGTGCGCAGTCGGCGGGCGGGATGCTTGCGGGCGACGGGCCCGCGCCGCTATTCGTTGCGTGTGCGACGATTCCGGATCCTGATGGCTATCGCGCTCGCGGTGGCAGTCGCCGGCTGCGCGGCCCGGCGTCCGGCGCTTGCCGTGCTGCCGACGCAGCAGGTCACGATTTCGCGGCTCATCTCGAAAGACTATCCGCCGAGAGCGCCGGACTGCACGGTCGTGACGCTCGCCCAGATGCCGTCGGTTGGCTATCACGCCTTGGGAACCATCTACGCGCGTGGCGTTGCGCGGTCGGAACAGGAATTGACCGAGCTGATCGACCAGGCCGCATGCTCGATGGGCGCCGACGCGGTCTTCATAAGTCAAGAGCAGCGGCAGGGCGGCGGTGGCCCGATTCAGTACCAGGTTACCGCACAGGCGCTGGCGTCCGCGCATACGGGACCGGGTAAGGCGGCGGACACTGAAGGGGCGATGGCGGGCGCGCAGGGGCCGCAATCGCAAACGGTCGAAGTTGCGCCGGAGCCTGGTGCGCGGGCCGTGCATGAGCATCTGATCGACGTAGCTCCGGGAGCGGCAACAGCTTCGGGTGCGGCAACAGCTTCGGGTGCGACGAGCGCGTCAGCAGTGCCGGCGGCAAATACCAGAACGGTTGCGTCGCCGGCGGCGACCGTTGTAGCGTCGCCAGAGCCAGTGGCCACTGCTTCGCCTGCGGCCGCTGGTCGGGCTGCAATGCCCGCAGTCAGCGAAAGCCCCACACCGGACGCTATGCCCACGGCGACGATGATATCCACTCCCGCGGTAACGCGGCCCCCGTCGCCAACTGCTGTGTCCGCGGCCACAGCCACTCAGGCGCCCACCGTGATATCTACGATAACCAACACGCCGACAATCACGCCCATGCCGACCACCACGCCGACGCTGGAGCCACCGCTATAGAGCGCGCGCAAAATGCCGCCGCAATCGCGCAGCAATTACGGGGCGAGGCTCCCCAACACGTTATGGGAGCGCAAGGGGCTCAAGCGGGTTCGCTGGATGCAGACGGTGTTGCTGGTATGGCTGGCGGCGCTGATTCCGGCAAGTTGGCTGATTTCGCTGATGCCAAACGCGCGGATGGCGTTCGTGCCGATCGTCATCGGGTGGCTCGGCGCCGGGGTTGGCTGCGGATGGCGCGGCGGGCTAATCCGCTGCCCGCGGTGCCGCGAGCCGTTTCATGGCGTGCTGCGCTTTCCATATTTCCACACCATCTTCACGCGCCGATGCGCCAATTGCGGTCTGACGCTACCCCGCAGCGGCATCGCGAGTGTGTCAACGCGGTAATTGCGGCCCGATGCGTTGCCGCGCGAAAACATGCATGATAATTGCCAAAGCGCGGTGGCGGCAAAGCGTTCTATAAAGGTGGTTGGAATGGTGGTGCGACGGGACCGCCCCGCGCATGCGCTCGCGCTCGCGGCCGAACTCGCGCGATGGCTCCGATCGCAACGGCTTGAGGTGCTGGCGGTGCCTGAAATCGCGGAACAGATCGGCGCCAATCCCGCCAGTATTCGGGAAATCGCGGAAAATGCGGACCTCATTGTAGTGCTTGGCGGCGATGGCACGTTGCTAGGCGTGGCCCGGCTTGTCGGCGCACGCGAAAGTCCTATCCTCGGCATCAATCTCGGCGGACTCGGTTTTCTCACCGAAGCCACCACCGACGAAGCGCTGGCGACGTTGGCGCGGGTGGTTGCGGGCGATTACGAAGTCGACCGCCGTATTACGCTCGAGGCGGTGGTCGAGCATGGCGCCGGCGAGGCGCGTCCCGCCGAGCATTTCCGCGCGCTCAACGATGTCGTCATAATCAAGCGCGCGCTTGGCCGCATGCTGGATCTGCACGTGGCCGCCGACCATATGCCGCTTTGTTCGTATCGCGCCGACGGCCTAATCGTGGCGACGCCGACCGGCTCGACCGCTTACGCGTTGAGCGCGGGCGGACCGATCATCTTTCCAAATCTGGGCGTGGTGGTGCTGGCCCCCATCTGCCCGCATACGCTGAGCAATCGTCCCGTGGTGCTGCCGGATTCATTCGAGCTTGAGATACGTATCGACACCGACGATCATGGCGCGATGCTCAATTGCGACGGCCAGGAGTCGGCCCATATCGACGCCGCCGACACCATCAAGATTAATCGCGGCAAACATGTAGTCGCGCTGGTACGTTCGGTCCATCCGTACTTCGAGATCTGGCGCGACAAGCTGCATTGGGGATAGCCGCCTGGCGCCGGGATGCTCGCCGAACTTCGCATCCGCAATTTCGCGATAATCGAGGAGGCCGCATTGACCTTCGGCTCCGGCCTCAACGTTCTCACCGGCGAAACCGGCGCGGGCAAGACGATTATCATGACCGCGCTCGGACTGTTGGTCGGGATGCGTGCATCGCCCGACATGATTCGCGTGGGCGCCAAGGAGGCGGTGGTTGAGGCCGTGTTCGAATTGGAGGGGGAGGCGCCAGTGGCGGAGGCCGAAGGTTTCGGTGAGGACGACGGCCGCGAACTGCTGATCCGCCGGGTCGTCGCCGAGGGTGGCCGTTCCCGCGTCACCCTAAACGATCGCCTTGTCACCGTGCAGAGCCTCGCGCGTATCGGCGCGGCGTTGGTGCAGGTCTACGGCCAACATGAGCAGCAGAGCCTGCTCGCACGCGAAAATCATCAGGAGATTCTCGACCGTCACGCCGGGCTTGAGGCGGAGCTGGCAACCTATCGCGGACTTTACCAGCGTGCCCAGGAACTGCATGTGCGGCTCGGGGAACTCGAACGCCGCGAGCGTGAACGCGCCGACCTGTTGGAACTCGCGCGCTTTCGCGTGACCGAACTGGAGCGTGCCGAAATCGCCGCTGGTGAGGACCAGGAACTCGCGGTCGAACGGACTGTGCTCGCCAATGCCGCGCGCCTGGCCGAAGCCGCCGGCGCGGCCGAACAGACGCTTTACGGCGCCGAGGGCGCGGCCATCGATTCGATCGCGCAAGCCCAGACGCGCCTGGCCGACGCCGCCGCGCTCGACCCCAAGCTCAACGAACCGCTGGAACTTATCGCAGCGGCGCGTGCTAATCTCGAAGAGGCCGCGCGCACGCTCGGCGCCTATTCCAGCCGGGTCGAGGCCGATCCGGCGCGTCTCGAACAGATCGAAAACCGCCTGCAGGAACTGACCCGTATCAAGCGCAAGCATGGCGGCTCGCTGGAGGCGGCGCTCGAAACGCTCGAACGATCACACCGTGAAATCGCCGAACTCGAAGGCGTGGCCGAAAGCAAAGCGGCTGCCGCGGCCGACCTCGACGCGGCCGTGGCCGCTCT
>JBOHWJ010000609.1:0-2859 GCA_050736495.1 Binataceae bacterium (SeqCode)
GGACCGGACCGCGGCTATTCTGGACGAGGCGGCCGCCCGTCATTCATGGATCGAGGTTCATCATCTGTCCGGTAACCGCGAGCGCGCATTTGGCGGCGAATCGGTCATTATGAAGTTCCTGCCGCGCGAAATGTGGGGGCGCTATGATTTTGTTTTGCGTCTCGATGCGGATTTGACCTTCGGTCCCGAGCTTATCGAATTGCTATTCGCCGAATTCCTAAAGGACCCGGCCCTGGGGATTGGCGGTGCGGTTTTGCACGAGCCTTCGGGTTCGGGGTGGAGCGAAATGAAGGGGCCCGAGTTTCATACACATGGCGCGGTGAAGATGTATTCAAGCAAATGCTTTACCGCTATCGGCGGGCTTCAGGCCGGCGTTGGCTGGGATACGATCGATGAGGCCACCGCGATGATGCTTGGGTTTAAAAGCAAAAGCTTTCGCAACATCATCGCCTATCACCATCGCCCGCAAGGCACTGCGGGCGGTCTGATGCGTGGCAGATTGAGTACCGGGCGTACCGCGTATTTCGTCGGATACTCCCCGCTGTTCATGTTCGCGCGGGCGCTCCGGCGGGCGGTTTGGACACCGCCGATCGTTGGCAGCGTGCTGCTCCTGGCAGGTTACCTGGACGGCTATTTGCGGCGGCTGCCGCGAACGGCATCGCCAGAACTGGTAAAGTTCATCCGCAGTCAGCAGAGACGCCGGCTTTTTATGATGGAATCGCAGTGGCGTTGAATTCGACTCAGGGACTCGCGATTTATCGTTCTCACCCGGGCCGTGTGAAATGAGCGGCGCCGCCTGATGCGCGGTTATTCGGCCACTTTGATGCGATGGCGGCGGCCCAAGGCTTCTTCGTCCTTCAGGTAACGCGCCATCCGTTCATTGCTGTAGCCGAATTTGCCGGTGCCGAAGAGGCCGACTTCGGCAATCGCGATTTCCTCGAGTTGGCTTTGAGCGCCGAGACCCTCCTCGATTGGGAGCGCATGCGCCTTCCAGGCTTCGAATCCTCCCGCCAGTATGACGACGTTGCGATAGCCCATCGACATTAGCGTCGCGGCGCCGAGCACCGATTCCGCTCCGCGCCGGCAATAGAGCGCCAGGCTCGCTCCGGTGTCGGGCGCGGTTTCGGCGATTTTCAGATCGAGCCAGCCCCGCGAGAGCCAGCGCGCGCCCGGAATATGACCGTTGCCGAATTCGCCAACTCCGCGCAGGTCGATCATAACTGGCGTCGGCGCTCCCGCTTGCAGACGCGCGGAAAGGTCTTCCGCTGATATAAGACTCGCGTGTCTGCGAGCGGCTTCCAGACCCGCCACCGCGAGCGGACGCGGCGCGCCCAGCGACGGCGGAAAATCCTGTAAAAAACCCGCGAGCCATGGCGCCTGGCCGTAGTCAACTTCCTCCGGAGGTCCTAGCTCGACCGGATACCCACTGGCTATCCAGGCATTCACGCCGCCGTCGAGAACGAATACGTTCCGATATCCCATTCCCTTCAAAGTCGATGCGGCGATCGTGGCGCGGGCGCGCCCGTCGCACACGGTCACCACCGTTGCGTTGGGCACGCCGACCAGGGCATCGACTATGAACTGGATTTGGGTACCGCTGCAGAACCGGGAACTCGGAATGTGACCGGCCGCATACTCATCGGCCAGGCGGACGTCGAGGATATACAAGGGCTCGCCCGCATCGTGAAGCGCGCGCAGTTTTGCGGTCGTCAGCAGCCCAATCTTATGCTCGTGCGCGAGGCGCGCCGCCGCCTCTTCGGCGTGTGTGACCGCGTCCACGTCCGATGCCGGATGCGGTGCGTCATCGCCGCTTTTCAATTCGTCGCCCCAGCCGGCGATGCGCCAGGCTCCAGTGCCACCCTTCAGCGCAAAGACCGGGTTGGAGATGCCGAGGCGGCGCAGTAGATGTGCCGCGATGATGCCGCGGGTGCGGCCGGCGCAATTGGCCACCACCGGAGTCTGGGGATCGGGTACCAGCGCTGCCGCTTCGAGTGCGAGTTGTCCAATCGGCGCGCTGCGAGCACCGGGCAGATGCGACGCGCGATACTCGGCCAGCGGACGCGAATCGAGAATGCAGACTTTTTGATCGCGCTTCAGCCACTCGTGCAATTCGGCGACCGATATTTCGGGCACGTTCTCTTCGACCAGGAGCTTTTCGGCGTAGTCCTTGCCGGTCAACGACCAGCCGCCGTAAGTTTCGCCGTCCGCGGCTTTCCATGCCAGGAGCCCGCCGTCAAGCACGGCGACACGCGAATATCCCAGCCCTTCGGCGGTTGCGGCCGCGCGCGTGGAGCGGCGCCCGTCGTCACAAACCAGGACGACCGTCACGCCACGCTTGGGCACGAGATAGGGGAGGTATTTCTCGAGTTGTCCGCGCGGTACGCTACGCGCGCCGAGAATCTGCCCGAGTGCAAATTCGCCCCATTCGCGGACGTCGATGAGAGCGAAAAGAGCGGTCGAATCCATCAAGCCCTGGAGTGCTTTGGCACTCATGCTGATGGCCATGATTTGCCTCCGTAGCCGCCCTGGCCCAGCGTTGGCGGGTCCGGCGCGCAAGGCCGTGGTTGACACCTCGCCGCGTGCTGTAGTAGCGGCCAACATATCCGGCTACCGCTGGATTTGAAGCGGGCCTCACACGAGGAGAACACACCAATGGCGGCGAGTACGTCAAGCGGCAGTGGCTCACTATCGAAATCCGCCCGGGTGCGGGCCCGATTGAGCCATCCCGTGATCGATTCCGATGGGCATACAGTCGAGTTTCAACCGGTGCTGCGCGACTATATCCGGCAGATAGCGGGTGCCAGGCTCGCGGAGCGCTATCGCACCGACGAATCCAACTGGTACCGGATAGGCTGGGAG
>JBOHWJ010000610.1:0-13737 GCA_050736495.1 Binataceae bacterium (SeqCode)
TCGTCGTCGAAGAACAGTTCCTTCATCTTGGGGAACTTGGCCTTCATCGCCGAGACTTCCTCATAGACGCTCTCGGGGCTGCGGACGCGGTACTTATGCCCCTGCGTCACTTGCGGCCACAGGCAAAACGTACATCGCGCGGGACATCCGCGTCCCGTGTAGAGCGAGACGTATGGATAGTGGCAATAAGGACTATTGTAACGCAGATAGTCGAGGTTCTGGTCGTAAACTTCCGTCACGAAGGGCAGTTGGTCGAGTTCTTCGTTGGTCAGGATCGACCGGTCCGGATTGTGATGGATAAGGCCATTCTTGCGGTAACTGATACCGCCGATTTTGCTCCAGTCAAAGTCCCGCGCCACCTCGACCATCGAATAGTCGAATTCCTTGCGCGCGGCGATATCAATCACCTCAGACATCTTGAGCGTCTCTTCGGGACGCGCGGTCGGATGGCCGCCGACGAATGCGATGACGCAGTTCGGATTGGCGGCCTTGATCGATTCAGCGGTGCGCGTGTCCATCCTGAGCGACGGCGTCGAGGTATGGATAACGACGAAGTCGTAGTTCTTCGCTTCGTCGACGGTCTTTTCCGGGTTGTAGTCGTGCGGCGGCGCGTCCAGCAGGCGCGCTCCCGGAATCATTCCGGCGGGATAGGCAAGCCAGGTCGGATACCAGAACGACCAGACCTCACGCGTGGCCTGATAGCGCGATCCGGCGCCTCCGTCAAAGTCGTCATAAGAAGGCGGATTCAGGAATAGGGTCTTCATCACGTCCATGGTCAAGTAACTCCGGCAAGCCTGTCCGCTTGGTTAGTCACGACTATACAAACGCCGTGCAACCAGCACAAGATTCGGAAAGTTCCCTCGCGAATCACTTCGCTTCGGCGGCTTCGCGGACACGTACCAGCGTTGGCGTTTCGGTCGTCACGAACGCAACCACGCCCGTCAGCCCCGCGATCATCGTACTCGCAAACCATAGCAGACCCAAGGCAATCGCGCTCCCCCGGCTGACGCCAGCCATCCCGAACAGCAGGATGTAGGCGGTCTCACGCACGCCCAGCCCATTGAGGGTGATGGGCAGGCTCGCAAAGACGTTGGCGATAGGCACGCACGCCATGAACAATACCGGCGAGATGTGCAGGCCGAGTCCCAGCGCAAGCAGGTATTGTCCTGAGGCGAGTATCACCTGAAGCAGCACGGACAAAACAATTGCGGGAATCAGGGCGAACGGCCGGCGCAGATACGGAATTATCGGCGTTAGGAGACTGCCCGCACGTCCGCCGATGGACGAGACTAATCGTGCTATCAGCGGCGCGGCCAGCCACCCGGCAAACGATGCCACGCCCACCGCTGCCGTGGGGAACATCACCGAGTCCGGGAAGATGGCTCGGCCGATTGCCACGGCGCAGGCCGCCGCCAACCAGAACACGCCGATCAGGCCGGCGGCGCGATCGGCCACCACCGAAGCAATCGCGTTACCCATCAGATCGTGGCGGCGTCCGAGGTAGACCGCGCGCGCGGCGTCGCCGCCGATCAAGCCCGGCACAAACAGGTTGGTGAACATCCCGATATAGGTATAGGCGAAATATTCGCGGTACCGTCCGCGAATCCCCGCGATGCGCGCGAGCAATTGCCAGCGCCACGCCGATACCGCTTGACCGATCAGGTAAAGCATCGCGGTTGCGAGGAAAAATCCGATCTTTTCATGGCGTAGCTGGCTAAAGATCGGTCCCGCGTCGTAGTGCCAAATGAGGAAGCCGACTACCGCAACGCCCAAACCGACACGCAGCGCAAACGAGAGGTAAGGATGTCTCCGCGGCGCGTTGTCGGCCGGCGGTTCCGGAGCGATGGACTTTATTGCTGGTTCGGTCATGCGGCCGCGCGTTGCGTGCTCATGCACTTGGTCGGTGTCTGGTCATTATTTAACCGACGGACGTGGCTCGTGCGATACGTTACCCGGCCGGCGTGTCAGCCCGATTGGGCGTGTTGTTGCGTGGGACTGAGCCGCCACCCCGCCGCGCATGATGGCGATCTTCTTGCGGTCGGTCGCGATCACGGTATACGCGCCGAGTCTGCTCTCGAGTGGCGGAAACACCGAACGGTCGAGCACCAGCACTACGGGACTGCGTTCGCGCCACAGCCTCAGCAGGTCGGCCTGCGTCGCGAAGAAATAGCGATCCGCATCCGCCGAATGCTTCGCACCGAAGGTGAGCTCGGTTTTGTTCCCGACCAGGATGACGCGGCGGCGGCAATAAAACGGCAGCGATTGCATATAGCGCGGATAGCAGATGAGCGTCGCATCCGGTGCGCGCGCTTCGATTGTCCGGGCCAACGTGGCATATGACCGAAACGGCGATGCCATCAGGCGCCCGTAGGTCGCCGTGACGAATACGGCCGCTGTCGCGAGCACAAGCGCGAACAGTCCGAGTGCGAACCGCCGCGACCAGAACAGCGCGAAACACACGGCGCCGGCGACTATGGCGATCGCACCTGCGGCGTATAAGGCCGGATGCACCATCATGACGTACGGAGTGCGAAAATCCGCGGCATGAATCGCGACCGCGATAACCGCCGCGCCGATGATCCCCAGGAGCGGGCCGAGCGCGGCAAGGCGCCGCGGGTCGGCCAGGCTTCGCGTGGGCGCATCGATCAGCGCATTTTCGCTGTCAGGTTCCTCGCTGCGATTATCCGCGAAGCCCGCCAAGCCGTCCGCGGCCAACACCGCCAGCGGCGGGAACGCCGGCAGCACGTAAGGAATCAGCTTTGCGTCCGCCAGTGAGAAAAAAACAAAGATGACCGCCGCGGCGATCACGCAGAAACGGCGCGCGGAACTCGGAGCCAGCCGCCGCCACGGGATAAACGGCAGCGTCAGCGTCCACGGCAGGAACCCCGCGATAATCACCGGGACGTAATAGTAAATCGGTTCGCCGTGGCTGTAGCCGGGCTGAAGGAAGCGGCGCAGATTCTCGCCGATGAAGTAGAACTCGAAGTAGCCGGGCACGCGCAATGTCAGCGCGATGAACCATGGGGCCGCGATTGCGCTCGTCAGCAAGATTCCGGGAATGAAATGGAAACGGCGAAGCGCGCCGCCGAGGCTTCGCTCCCACCAAAGAAAAACCAGCCCGGCCAGAATCGGGATTGCGGCGCCGACCGGCCCCTTGGTCAGGATGCCGAGTCCCATCGCGACGTACATCAGCCAGCACCATGCGCCGCCGTCGCGCCAATGCAGGTAGGATGCGAACAGCGCGACCGTGATCATCGCCGTCAGCAGCATATCGGTGGTCAGCACCTGCGCCATCACGGCGTACAGTGCGCTGGTGGCGAGCACCGCGCCGGCGATCAGTGCGCGGCGGCGATCGAACGCCTTGAGCGTGAAAAGGTAGGTCGCCAAAAGCGCGGCCATCGCCGCCACGGCGTCGACCAAGCGCGCACCGAATTCAGTCAAGCCGAAAACGCGCATCGATAGCGCTGTCAGCCAGTAAAGCAGCGGCGGCTTTTCGACGTAAGGGACATAGTTCAGGTGCGGGACGACGAAGTCGTGCAGCGCCAGCATCTCGCGCGCGATTTCCGCGTAGCGCGCCTCGTCGGGTTCCCACAGGCCGTAGGCGCCGAGGTTGTAAAAGAAGATGAGGGCGCCGAGCGCGCCCACCGCGACGACGTAAACGACGCTCATCACGTTGCGAGAAGGTGCGGCAGCGGCGGTGGGCGGGCGCCTACCGGATGCGGCCCGGCCCGGCTTTGCGCTCGATGCGCCGTATGCGGGGCGATTCACGGCGCTCAAGTCTAACTTGAGCGTCTCGCTTATCACAGCGGGGATTGGCGAATTAGTAGCCGGCGGCGGCGCCACCCTTACGCTGGTCGTAGGCGCCCTGCAGGTCGTCCGGCGCGATTAGGATCGCGTTGACGGCGCCGAGATGCGGCACCACTTTCAGGTGATAGCCCATCTGCGACAACGCCGCGATGGTCTTTTGCGGCATCGCGGATTCCACGAATACGATGTCGGGCGAGGCCTGCTCATGGATCCGCGGCTCGGCCACCGCCTGCTCGGGATCCATGTGGAAATCGAGAATATTGAGCGTTACCTGCACCACGCCGGTGATGATCGTGGGACCGCCCGAACCACCTGCCGCGAACGCCGGATGGCCGTGCTTGAGCGCGATAATCGGCGACATGCTCGACAACGGCCGTTTGCCCGGCGCGACTTCGTTGGCCTTGGCGCCCGCCAGTTTGAACGCGTTGGGCACACCCGGCGCGACGCCGAAGTCGTCCATTTCGTTGTTCAGGATCAGTCCGAGTGACGGCACCATCAGTTTGGAGCCGAAGATTGTGTTGATAGTCGTGGTCACCACCACCACGTTGCCGTCCTTGTCGGCCACGCAGAAGTTGGAAGTGCCATGGTCATGGGCGGCGGCGGGAAGCGGCTTTGCCAAATGATGAAATGCGCGCTCGCGCGCCTCGGCGATATGCCGCGGCGAGAGCAGCTTTGCAATCGGCACGTTGACGAAGGCCGGGTCGGCGTACTGGGCGCGATCGATGAAGCCTTGACGCAGCACCTCGATAAGCCGCGCCAGGTAAGGCGATGAGTCAGCGCCTAGTCCGGCCAGATGGCCCGCCGAAAGCATGCCGAAAACTTCCAGTGCGACACCGCCTGACGACGGCGGCGGCATCGTGTAAATGTCGTAACCCTGGTAGTCGAGATGAATCGGATCGCGCCAGATTGTGCGATAATCGGCGAGGTCCCGCGCGGTCAGGATTCCGCCTTGCGTCTTGATGAAGCCCGCAATCTCGTGCGCGATCGGGCCATGGTAGAAGTTTTTGTCGGGAGCGTTGCCAAGCCGTTCCATCAGGGCGGCGAGATTCGGCTCGCGCACGATGTCGCCGGCTTTGAGCGGCGCGCCTGAAGGCGTGAAGAAGGTTCCCTCAAAGCCCGGCTGCCGCGCAATTTTGTCGGATGCATATTGAATCTCACCCGCCAGATGAGGGCTCAGCTTGAAGCCGCCGCGTGTCAGCTTGATCGCTGGCGCGGCCACCTGCTGGAACTTCATCGTGCCGAAGCGGCTGAGCGAAGCGTCGATGCCGGCAATCTGCCCAGGAACGCCGATCGCGAGCGGACCCGTGCGTGCCAGTTTTTCGTCGGGCTTGCCGTCGCGCATGTACATGGCCGGGGTCGCCGCCATCGGCGCGCGCTCGCGATAGTCCAAGGCGTAGAGCTTGCCGGTTTTGGCCCAGTAGACGAGCATGAAGCCGCCGCCGCCGATTCCGCACGAACCGGCGTTAGTCACGCCCAGCGTGAGCGCGACCGCGGCCGCGGCGTCGACCGCGTTGCCGCCCTGCTTGAGGATTCCGACTCCGGCCTCTGAGGCCGCGTCACTTTCGGACACCACCATCGCATGATGGGCTTCGACGGCCGCCGCCGGCGCCGCCCTCGTCGCCATCACGAGCATTACCGCCGCCAGCAGACCGGCGAGAACCAGCCAGCGACGAAGAGCAAATTCAAACGCAAGTTCAGAAGTGCGCCGCTTTTCCAGCATAACGCTGTTACTAACAGTCGCGGCGATTTTAGAAAAGCTAGCCATCTCTAAAATTTCATTCCGACAAAAGCAAAGGCGGCAGTCGGGGAGTCGCGACGCTTGACACGCATTGGATTTCCCCGCGGTGAAGTGCTTTCATCGTCAAGGCTCCATCGCGCGCGCATCAGATCCTTGTTTAAGTCGAGACAAAGGCAGAGGGGCCGGAGGATAACCGCATGACTTTCGACGAGATCATCTACGAGAAAGCCGATCGGGTCGCGACTGTGACCTTAAATCGGCCCGACCGCATGAACGCGTGGACCAGGAGACTTGACGATCAATTGCGCGCCGCGATGGCGGAGGCCGAGGGCGATGCCGAAATTGGCGCGATTATCGTGACCGGCGCCGGCAGGGCTTTTTGCGCAGGCGCCGATATGGGCGCGCTGTCGAAAATCGCGCAAGGCACCGAAGCCGTCGATGGCGGTACGCGCACGGGCAGTCGCGATGCGGCTAATGGAGGGCCCGAGGCCAACTTCCGCGGCCGCTTCTCATGGCTGCTCGCGCAGCGCAAGCCGACTATCGCCGCGATCAATGGCGCCTGCGTCGGCATGGGCTTTACCAATTCGCTCTTCTACGATATCCGGATAGCTTCCGATCGCGCGCGTATGGGACTCATATTCGTGCGCCGCGGCCTCGCGATCGAACACGGCAGCAGTTGGATGCTGCCGCGGATTGTCGGTGTCGCCAACGCTGTCGACCTCGCGGTGACGGGGCGGTTGGTCGACGCGCAGGAAGCGCTGCGAATGGGACTCGTCAGCCGGGTTGTGCCGCACGATCAGTTGATGGCGACGGCGCGCGAACTCGCCCGCGACATCGCCACCCAGTGCTCGCCACTCGGTGTCGGCCATGCCAAGCGCATGGTCTATCAACATCTGTTTACCGATCTCGCGACGGCGGCGCGCGACGAGGATGAGATCATCGAGGTGATGACCAAATCGGAAGACTTCAAGGAGGGAATTAAGGCATTTACGGAGAAGCGCGCGCCCCATTTCAAGGGCCGTTGAGCGGAACCCGTTACCCGCAATTGCTCTCCGGTTGGGGGGGAGCTTTGGATAGACTGCATGCGCGATCAGGCGCTGATAGTGCGTGCGCAGCAGCGGGTTCCAGATAATCGCGGCGGAAGTGGTGGCGGCCGCGCGATCAGCGGCGGCCGCGCATCTTGCCGCTGTCCTGATTGAAAGGCGCCGCACCAGCGCCGCCGCCTCCGCGCGGTTGAGCCTTCCGAGCTCGGGCAGCCAAGCCAAAAGCGCGCTGCGCGGCACTGGTCCCACCACGCCCGGCACGCGGTCGAGCAGTTGGTCTTTCCGCCGCCAAGCTCGGAGCCACGCATGCGCCGTCGATGTCACCGTCCAGGTGCTTGAGCCGCTTGCGCAAATAGCCGATATGCGCGCGGATCTCGCGCCATCCGTGGGGGCGCGTGCTCCAGCCGATTCCGCTCGGCCTCGATCATGTCCAGCAGGTCGTCGCGCCGGGCGCACAGGGCGCGCAGCTCACGGGTCTGTTCATCGGGCGGCTCGCGCAGCTTGAGCTCGGTCCGCTCCGCATACAGAGCCAGCACGCGTGCGTCGATGCGGCCGGTCTTGGCCAGTTGCCCGATACTCCTGGCGAACGCCCGCACCCAGCGTGGATTTACCAGCGCCACCGGGTCCGCTTCATCGGCGACCGAACGATCGCGCGCGCAGTTGCGAGCATGCGCGGCCGGCTGGGCATTTCTTTGCCACGGTCGCGCGTGGGTTGCGGCTCCGCGGTTTGCAACCGCGCGCCGGGCGCCCGCGCCTCTATTTTTCCAGCGGATGTTTGAACTTGCGGTCGGGATGGCGCACGGTCAGCACCGGACAATGGGCCTTGCGCACCACGCGCTCGGCGACGCTGCCCATCAGGACATGGGCGAGTCCGCTCCGGCCGTGCGTGCCCAGCACGATCAAGTCGGCGCTTTCACCTTGTGCCGTATTGATTATTTCGAGAAATGGCGCGCCGACGCGCAAAAGGCCGCGCGCCTTGAGTCCCCCGTCGCGCAGCCGTCCGGTGGTCTGGTCGAGTTGACGCAGAGCGAGCAGGCGCTGCTCCTCGGCGATACGGTTCATCGTGCCAACGTCGAGGCCGGGGTTGAGTTCGCTGACCATCACGGGTTGCAATGGCTGGTCGACGTGGACCACGATTATCTCGGCTGAGAACTTCCGGGCGAGTTCCTCGGCGAAGCCCATGGCATGGGCCGAATCGTCCGAAAAGTCTGTCGCGGCGATAATCTTGGTGAATGTCGGCACGGAGCGAACGATACCCCGCGCGCACGGCCCTCGGCAAGCGTCCGGCAGCCGCGCCCTCTCCTCTTAATCCCTCGCCCGGAACGGGAGAGGTTAGGTGAGGGTCCGTTTCAGCCGCGCGCGATGCGGGCGCAATTCTTTTTGCGCCCTTTCGCGCGCGCGGCGTCTCTGACCGGATCAGCGCTCATCCTGCGGGCAGCAGTGCGCGATCAATTGGCGCTGGAATTTGAATTGATGCAGTGATGCAGTGATGCATCTATCCGGCTACGCGAGGGCGAAACCAGTAAACGCCATGGGCGCGATGGGCGCGAAAACCTGCGCCCCGCGTCGCCCACGGCTGTAAATGACCTCACCTAAGCCTCTCCCGAACCCGAAGAGGAAATGGGAGAAGAATAAGAAAGTGTGAGGCGCAATTACGCAAACGTCCCCGAACCGGGAGAGGTATTGGAAATCGTGCGCGGCCTCCAGTCACATGCTGTGTACGCGGCCACGCGCATCCACGCACGCGATGCTAACGACGCGATCGAGGACTGCGCCCGTCACAAGCTATCGCCCGCATAGGCGGCAGGGGACGCGTTGCTACTCTTTTCGGCAATGGAGTAGACAGGGAACAAACACGCGCTCTTGCGATATCCTGCGGGAGGTTGAGCCATGCCGGACAATCACAAATCGAAAGCGATTCACGATCGGCTGAGTCATCCGGTGATCGATGCCGATGGTCACTACCTGGAATTCGGCCCGTCGATTCTCGACTACCTGCGGCGCGTTGCCGGGCAGGGAGTCGCCGACGCGCTGCTCGCAACCAGCAATCGCATTGGGCAGGCGATTCGGATGACGCCGGAACAGCGCCTCGATGCGGGTATCGCGCAGGAAGCCTTCTGGGGCACGCCGGTTCGCAACACGCGCGACCGCGCGACGGCGCTGATGCCGCGGCTGCTCTATGAACGGCTCGATGAGTTTGGCTTCGATTTCACCGTGCTCTATCCGACCGCAGGGCTGCTGGTCCCGCGAATCGAGGACGAAGAGTTGCGGCGCGCCACCGCGCGCGCGGTCAACATGTACCTTGCGGAACACTTTCAAGAGTTTGCCGATCGCATGACGCCGGCCGCAATCATCCCGATGCAAACTCCGGACGAAGCGATCGAGGAACTCGAATACGCGGTGCGCACGCTCCAGCTCAAAGTCGTCATGTTGGGTGGCCCTGTGCGCCGTCCGATTGCCGCGGTCGAGCGCGAGTCAGCCGAACCGGCGCGGTACGGGGGGCGGATCGACGCCTTCGGTATCGACAGCGACTACAATTACGATCGCGTGTGGGCGAAGTGCGTTGAGCTGGGCGTCGCGCCCTCGTTCCATTGCGGATCGCGCGGATTCGGCTTTCGCGTCTCTCCGACCAACTTCACTTACAACCATATCGGCCATTTTGCCGCCGCGCTCGAAGCGGCGTGCAAGGCGATCTTCATGGGGGGCGTTACGCGCAGGTTCCCGACGCTCAATATCGCCTTCCTCGAGGGCGGAGTCGCCTGGGGCTGCATGCTCTACGGGGATTTGATCGGCCATTGGAAGAAGCGCAATCGCAAGGCGCTGGAGGAGGTCAATCCGGCGAACTTGGATCGGACGTTGCTCAACGATTTGGTTGAGCGTTACGGCGGCAAGGATCTCGCTGGCCGGATCGGCGATGCGGACACGCGGCTCGAGGTTATCGAAACGCCGGTCCCCGGCGGAACCGGGCCGGTCGACGATTACGCCGCTTGCGGAATCGAGCGCGCCGAGGATATCCGCGAGTTGTTCACGCGCAATTTTTACTTCGGATGCGAAGCCGACGATCCGATGAACGCGTGGGCCACCAATACCCGCGTCAATCCGTTCGGCGCGAAGTTCAAGACCCTGCTTGGCTCCGACATCGGCCATTTCGACGTGGTCAACATGGCGGAGGTACTCAAGGAAGCTTACGAAATGGTCGAGGACGGGCTGGTGACGGATGAGGATTTTCATGATTTCGTCTTCGCCAACCCGGTGCGCTTCTGGGGTGAGAGCAATCCCGGCTTCTTCAAGGGGACGGTGGTTGAACGCGCCGCCTCTGAACTGCTCGGCGCGGGGCAGGCCCATTCGGCGGCGGTGGGGAAGTGAGCCGGTCGCGCCGCGCGTGCGAATTGAACGCCGCGGCGCGCGGCCGGCGAATCGTGCGCGAACGCATGCGCAAATGCTTGCGCGGTTGAATTAGACGGCTGGCCGCGGCTCAATTACAATTGATTCAGAGGTTGACGAAAAGTGGCCAAAATAGGCGCAGTTACCATTGGGGATTTTGAGCGCGCCTTCGATGAGCTGTTCGAGGAACTGCTCATTTCGCGCTGGCGCCGCGGCAAGGATGCCCCCGTCTACCGGGACGAGGCCGTGCTCGACCTGGGCCCAAGCTATGAGGTGCGGATTGCGCTTGCGGGCGCCACTCCGCAGGCGATGGATGTCGAGGTGACCGACCAGCGTCTGCACGTGCGAATCGTTGCCGCCGGCGGCGGCGTGCTCGCGCGGACTTTTGACTTTCCTCACGCGGTCGACCGCGAAGCGGTGACGGCAAAATGCGCCGAGGGCGTGCTGCGCGTGATTTTGCCCAAGCGCAAGGGCCGCCGTGTCGTTATCGGCTAGGCACGGCCTAAACCTCTCAACTGAATTTCCGGCAGGTTTTTCCCATGGCTGAGCAGATTAGCGGCGGCGATTCGAAACGTAGCGGCGAATTTCAACCGGCCCCGGCCGCCTCCGGGCTTGCCCCCTCCGAGTTGCGCGGCAAATCGCCGCTACCGCCCGAGGAACTCGCGCGATTGGCCGCGGCCGGCGATGGCGACGAGATGCTCGGACAGCAGCGCGCACTCGACGCCGTCCGGCTCGCGCTCAGTATCGACGCCTCCGGCTACAACGTATTCGTCAGCGGCCTGCGCACGCGCGAGGAGCGCCGCACGGTGGTCCGTATCCTCGAGGAAAAGGCGGCGGCGATGGAGACGCCGGGCGACTGGGTCTACATCAACAATTTCCGCAGTCCCGAGGCGCCGAGCGCCATCTACCTCCGCGCCGGGCAGGGTAACGAGCTCAGGATCCGGATGCGGGAGCTGGTTAATTACGTCCTCGATCAATTGCCCAAATCCTTCCGGCGTGAGGATTTCGACCAGGAACGTACCGCGCTGCGCGACAAGTACAACACGCGCGCACAGGACCTGCTGAGCAGTTTCGAGACGCGCGCCCGCGAACGCGGCTTTGCGATTCAGACCGCACCGACCGGCCAGCCGATCTTCATTCCACTCATTGGCGGCAAGATGCCCGAGTCGCCCGAGGAATTGCAGCGCCAGATGCAGGCGATGCCCGAAGCGGAGCGCGATCGCCTGTCCAAGGTTCAAACCGAGTTGCAGGGTGAGCTCGCCAACCTGTTGATGCGGCAGCAGGAGCTGATGCGCGAGCTGATCGGCGATATCCGCGCGATCGAACGCGCGTTCGCGGCGCGCCTGATTCAGCCCGCGATCGAAGCGCTCAAGCAGTACTTTACAAACCCGGCCCTCTCGACCTACCTCGACCGGGTTGCCGAGCACATGCTGAGTCATCTCGATCGTTTCCGCGAAAACCCCGAGCCGCACGCCGAAGGCGCGCCGGGCATGCCGGGGATGGCGGGCGGCCAGGTTCCGATCACCGAAGACAGTTCGCGGTTCTTCGAGTACGACGTCAACGTGCTGGTCGATAACGCGGGCCGCAGCGGGGCGCCGGTGGTGACCGAGGACGCGCCGACCTATCGCAATCTGTTCGGCACTATCGAACGCTGGATCGATCCGCTCGGCCGCTCCGGCACCAACTTCACACGCATCATTCCGGGATCGTTTCTGAAAGCGCACGGCGGCTTCCTCTTGTTCGATCTCGAGGACGCGGTGGTCGAGCCCGCGGTATGGAAGACGCTCAAGCGCACGCTCAAGACCGGCCGCATGACGCTGGAGACCTTCGAGCCGATCCCGTTCTTCGTCAGCGGGCTCAAGCCGGAGGCGATCGCGATTCGCAACAAAGTCGTCGTGCTGGGCGGCGCCTACCTCTACAACCTGCTCTACTACTACGATCCCGAGTTCGCCGAACTGTTCAAGGTCAAGGCGGAAATCCGCCCGGTGATCGATGCCGACGCACAGGCCGCCGGCCATTACGCGGGGCGGGTCGGCGCGCTGACGCGGCGCGAGAATTTGCCGCCGTTCGAGGGCGCGGCGCTGGCGCGGATGGTCGAGTTCGGAATGCGGCTCACGGGCGACCGCGGCCGCGTCGTCAGCATGATGTCGCCGGTGGACGACCTCGCGCGTGAGGCCGCCTACTTCGCGCGCGCGGCCGGTGCGGACAAAGTCGCGGCGGCGCATGTCGAACATGCGCTCGAAGAACGCGTGCTGCGCCTCAACTTCATCGAGGAGGAGATTCGCCGCCTGATTGCCGACGGCACCTTCATTATCCATCTCGACGGCAAACAGGCGGGACAGATTAATGGCCTCGCGGTGCTCGACGTCGGCGGCTACAGCTTCGGGCGGCCGTCGCGCGTGACCGCGACGGTCGGACTGGGGCAGGCCGGCGTCATCAATATCGAACGCGAGGCGCGCCTTTCCGGTTCCACTCACGACAAGGGCATCATGATCCTGGGCGGTTTCCTGCGCGCACGCTTCGGCCAGCAGCATCCGATCGCGATGTCGGCGAGTATCGGTTTCGAGCAATCCTACTCGGGTATCGACGGCGACAGCGCGAGTTCCACCGAGTTGTATGCGCTGCTGTCGGCGCTCAGCGGGGTCCCGCTGCGCCAGGACCTGGCCGTGACCGGATCAGTCGATCAATACGGGACGGTACAGGCGATTGGCGGCGTCAACGACAAGATCCAGGGCTTCTATCGCGTATGCAAGGTGACCGGCCTGACCGGAAAACAGGGCGTGTTGATTCCGCGCACCAACATCCGCAATCTCATGCTCGACTTCGAGACCGTCGACGCGGTCGCGCAGGGCCGCTTTCACGTCTATCCCATCGACAGCATCGACCAGGGCATCGAACTGCTGACCGGCGTGCGCGCCGGCACGATCGACGAACCGGGCACCATCAATTATCTGGTCGATCAGCGACTGAGCGAGATGGCGAGATTGCTGCGCGATCGTCTGACTCATGAGACGCGCATCGTCCAGGAGCCAGCCGCCGTATCGCCAACGCCACCACCCAAGCCGCCGGGCCCGCCCGAGCCGCAACGCTGATGCGATGATGCGGCGGGGCGGAGCCCGGTTGCGCGCAAGCGATGCGTTTGCGGCGGTAGCGGAATTATGCGAATTGGCCGTGCTGTAACCGATGGAACACGCGGACTTGCGCACGCGCGCGATAGAGTGGAGCCCTGAGGAAGAACCGGATGCCCATTGACCTGCGTTTCGATCCTGACGAAGCTCCGCTGTTGATCGATCTCTACGAACTCACGATGGCGGCGAGCTACTTCGCCCTTGGTTACAACGACCCGGCCTGTTTCAGCCTGAGCGCGCGGCGAGTGCCGCCGCGGCGGGGGTTTCTGGTGGCGGCGGGGCTGGAGCGTTTTCTCGAAGCGCTCGAGCAGTTCCGTTACACGCCGGCGGCGCTCGAATATCTCGAATCGCTCAAGCTGTTCAGCTCCGAGTTTCTCGCCTATCTCGGCACCATGCGCTTCACCGGCGAGATTCTCGCGATGCCGGAGGGCACCATCTTCTTCGGCGAGGAACCCATCCTCGAAGTGCGCGCGCCGCTGATCGAGGCGCAACTGCTCGAGACCATCGCCATCAATCAGCTCGGCATGGCGTCGTTGATAACGAGCAAGGCGGCGCGCTGCGTGGTGGCGGCCGGCGGCCGCCGGCTGGTCGATTTCGGCCTGCGCCGCAGCCACGGCGTCGACGCCGGACTGATTGC
>JBOHWJ010000611.1:0-9388 GCA_050736495.1 Binataceae bacterium (SeqCode)
GACGATTTAGATGTGAATCCGTCAGGTTCGCCGCCGTATTGTCATGGGCGCGCGGCCGCCGTCGAGGGTTCATTCATTCAGCCCTGGTTCAACCTGAGGAAATCGACTCGCAACGTCTTGCGTTGGAGAAAATCCTCCGCCGCCAGGCCGAGCCGTGCGCATATAGCCAGCTCGGTCCGGTTGAGCGCGGCACTCGCGCCACCGCGCATCGGGTCGGCGCGAATCCCGCCGCCATTAGCGCCGTGGATGCCTGCCGTCGTCGGCTCGCCGTCGAACCCCGCCAACCCCGCCAGCACCGCCGGCTGGCGCCCGACGAAGGTCGCGAAGCCCGCGTGGTCGGCCTGGCAATATGAAATCGCCCATTCGCGCTGCGCCGGCGTCAGCCGCCCCGAACGGATGGCCTCGTTCACCATATGCTCGGCGCGCTCGCGCACGCGCGCAGCACGCAGCGCGTTGAGTTCCGTCAGCGCCTTCTGGAAATGCGCGAGCGGAACGTAACGCGCCGGATCGGCGCCGGCCGTGCGCTGAGCCGCGGCCGACATCTCCTGTGCCGCCGCATCGCCCGCGGCCTCATCGGCGCTGGCCGCGTCGTCGCCCATGGCGTCGTCGCGGGCCGCGCGCGCGGTGTCTTCAAGCGCCAACGCGCTCACCGCCGTGACGATTTCCGCGGCGTCGGCCGCGTCGTCGAGGCCCATGATCTCGCGCAATTGCGCCAGCAACTCATCCATCGGCAATGCTCCTTGACGGCCGCGCCCGTCGGCGCCCGCGGGCCCGTGCGCCGCTTCGGTGGCGGCGTGGTCCCGTGCGGCGCTGGCCGAAATCGCGGTCAGATAAAGATTGGGATTGTTGGTCAGAGCGGCGCGCAGCAGCCGCACCACTTCGCCATTCTTCGCGTACTCGAACACCGGCGAGATATAACGATACTCGCGCGTCGCCACTGCGGCGGCGCCATGGCGCGTCCATTCGACTCGTCCCCAAATCGCGCCGCCGCGCACTTGGAGTTCACGGATCCATCCGGCCGCCGGCGCCGGACGTCCTTTGGGCGCGGCAAAATCTGTCGCATGGTCGTAGTCGATTGGGATGCCGGCTTCCATGCGAAGCGCGCGCGTCGCCGCGACCACAACCGCCGGCCGCGCCAGCCGAAATGGACCACGCCCGTCGCGTCCGCTAAAATCGCCAGCCGGCAGAAGCTCGATCCATTCGGGCGCCGCCGCGCTTTGGGCCAGCACCGCGCCATGGACGCTGAAGTCACCGCGATACGCGCCGGGGTTTTGCCGCGAGGGTTCGTTCATCGCGCTGGAGTGTGACAGCGGCGGACACGAATCATAAGGGTGAAATCTTTCACTGACTAAACTAAAAGATCTATTTTAATAACTATCCGCTAATTGCCGCGGCGTTTCGGCGATGTTTGCCGCCGGCCGCCGGGGCGGCTACAGTTCCATACAGGATCACTATCGGATTGCGATTAACTCCGGACGGCTGGTCCGCGCGTGCGATTAGCCAGATCGCGAGCCGCCCCGGACGCCATTGGAAACTCAAAAGCAAGGAGGCGCACACGTGAATCGAAGGGACCGACTGATAAATGCGTTGATCGCCATGGCGAGTGGACTGGCCGGAGCCGCAATCGCAATGGGCGTTCTTCACGGATTGGGCGACACCTTGGTTCCGCCCGCCGAAGCCGCGGTCAAGCCCGCCAGGATGATTAGCGCCGAGCGCTTCGTCCTGGTCGATCACAAGGGCGCGCGCAAGGGCGAGTTCAGCCTCACCTCGCGCGCCGAGCCGCGTCTCGACCTGTACGGCGACAATGGCTCATTGCGCGCCGAAGTATCGGTGATCCACGACATCGCACGCGTGCGTGTCTTCGACACCAGCGGTGTTCCACAGGGAACCTTGGGAACAACACCGGACGGGCGCGTTGGTCTCGCGCTGCTCGACAAGGACCATCACCTGCGCGAGACCCTGGACGTTGCTTCCGACGGTGATCCGGCCTTGCGCCTGTTCAGCAGCGCCGGGCCGCGGCTGGGCCTGAATGTTACCACGGACAGCCGTCCCGGCCTCGCGCTGCTCGGCCCCGAGGGTAAGACGCGCGCCGCGTTGGTGGTCAACGCGGCCGGCGCCGGCGGCCTGACATTCTACAATAGCGATGGCGGCGTGCTGGCCGGCATGCCCTGAACCGCGCGCGCCGGACGAGCGGCGCGCCATAGCGCGCGTCGCCCGTCCGCGAGGTGCCGCATCTCCATCGCAACGCATGCGCAAGCATCGCGCCCGGTGCGTGCGGGACAATCTATGCGCCGCGCTCCGCCGCCGCCCGCAATACCGCCTCGTCCGCCCCGGCCTCCGGCAGGCCCAGCCGATTGAGTACGGTCTTCTGGCTGACGCGCAGGCCGCGATCGACTAATTCCGCCACCAGGTCCGCGAATACCTTGGTGTCTTGACCGTCGGGCAATGCGAGGTCCAGTTGCGGATAGCGCCGTTGCGGCCCCGCGTTGAGATCGACCAGCGGCTTTACCAGATCGCGCGTCAGCGTTTCCGCGAGACGCCGCGCGTCAGCGGCGATTATATCGCGCCGCACCGCCTCATGAACCTGCGCGGCGGCGCGCGATCCGCTCTCGCGCGGAACCTCGGTCGTGAGTGTTTGACCCAGCACCGCTTTACTCACTTGCCGATCTATATACTCACAGAATCTCTCGTAAAGATCGGTGCCGCGGGTTTGGCGTGCTTCGACAAAGTCGATTAGCATGGAGTCCGGAATGATGGCCGCGGCGTCGGTGCCGATATTGGACACCGCCGTCAGCAGCGTCCGCTTGTCGGCTTCGGTCGCCCCCGGATGGTATTTGCCGAGCCGGAGCGGCTGCCCGAACACCTCTGAGAAAGTCACCCAATCCTTGAGTACATAGTTCTTGAACAGGTAAGCCCATCCGGCCGCGCGCGCGAGGCCGCCCCGAATCGGCAGTCCCGACTTCGCCCTGGCGGTATGGACAATGAATTTGAACGGATTGAGGGGCGCGGTGAGCGGCTGCAACCCGTTCCGCCCGGCCACGCCGAAAGCGCCATTGCCGCCCGGCGGCGGCATCCGCCGCTCGAGATGCCCATGGCCGCCGGCGGTCGCCGGCGGAATACTATTTCCTTCGTCGCCGAGAGTGCGCACCAACACCTGCTCGCCGCTTACCCAGTCGAACATGAACCAGCGCGGGTCGCGCCACACAAGGCGCTTCGGCGCCCATTCGCTGCCGCTGGTATCCCAGATGATTTCGGTCGCGGAAAAGCCTTTGCCGACGGCGTCGAGAATGTCGAACAAAGCGGCGCGCAGGTTGAGCGTGCCGCCGAGCAGCAGGTCGTTGACCAGTCCGGCGTTGCGCATATCCGCACTCGCGCTCGAAGCCGGACGCACGACCAAGTTGAGTTGTGCGGCGGTTTCCTTGCGGGTCGAGAGCACCGCCAGGTAATGCAGGTCTTTTTCCTCCATCTCCTCGGCCAACTCGAGGTAGAGAAAGGGGTCGCCGAATTCGGCCTGGCGCATGACGGACGTAAGCCGTTCAGGGGTGAGGCCAACCGACGGATGCATTACCGAGTGGATGTTGCGGATGCCCGCCATCGTCGGTCCGGCTTGTTCTTCGCGCAGGCGCGCCGTATCAACTTCCCGCCCGTACGCGTCATATAGTGTCATGTCTGGTCCCCGAGTTCTCGCGGCTTTTCATTGGCGTGAGCGGCCGCGGCGGAGCCGTGCCGGTGCGCATAACTGAGAAGATCACCACGCCCCCGTGAACGTGCCCATACGGCCGCGGCGGCGGGCGAGTGAATCCTGGTCGAGCGGCATCGCCGTTTCGCCGCGGCGCAGAGCGGCGGCGGAACGCCGCGGTGCCGGCGTATAGTCAATCTCGGCGGCTTCCGTGTGGCTCGCGAAGAAGGCGAGCGCGCCCGCTATCGCCGAGTCGCCATGGCGGCCCTTGCGGTCCGCCCCCCGCGTGCGTTTATCGGGCACGTGCACGACGCCCTTGTCCATCACCAATGCGCGATGGTCGCCGAGGATATCGGCGTCGCGTGGAATTTCGATCGCGCCGTCTTCGAACGCCGCCTTGTACCGCGGCATGTTGTCGCGGTACCACTGCGCCGATAGCATCACCTGCACAATGCGCGCACCGTAACGCTGCATCGCGGTCTCAGCCAGGTACTGACCGTTGCCGCGCGCATCCATCGCGCCGGCGGTCAAACGCGGCAGCCGGTCGGCGATATAAAATAGGATTTGCTCCTGCTGGCGGAACGGGATATTACGCAGCTCGGCCACGAACGGCGTCCGCCTGACAGTGCTGGTGAGCATCTGTAATGGCCAGATCACGGTGAGATCGCCGGAGCGGCCGAAGTCCTCGCCGAAGAAGGTCGCGGCATCGCGATTGAGCGCGCCCAGTACCGGAGCGATTGCTTCTTCGCACCAGTCCCGCGCCGCGCGCGCGCGTTCGCCTTCGGGCAAGCGCGCGAAGTCTTCGGGCATCTCCCAGCGCATCACCGGGATATCCCCGCGCATGCGTCCCTCGATCAGCGTGGAGGAAAGAAACGCGCCGCCGCTATGGCGTGGAATACAGAGCAATTCCTCGTCGGCGTCCTCGCCATACTCGGCGAACATTTCGGCGCGCCATTCAGCCTCGCCGGCGCCGCTCCATTTACGCTTGAGCTTCTGGCAGATCCGATGGTAGAGACCGTCGGCGATAGCGTCGTCGAGCGTTATGCGATGAAGCGCGTAGGGTTTGCGCCCAGCGCGAATATCGTTGATCAATTCGTTGAAAGCATTGTCGGCGCCGTTATGGGTCGAGATGACGCGCACTGATCCGCCCCACATCGTGAACGCCAGCGCCGCCTTGAGCAGTCCGGCGAGGTCGCCATGAAAAGCGGCCTCGTCGATCACGGCGCGGCCCTGTTTGCCGCGCAGATTGGAGGGGCGCGAGGAAAGCGCGACTATCTTGTGGCCCGAGCTGAAGCGGATACGGTAGGCCAGTATATCCTTGCGCTCGTCGTCGACCACCAACTGTTCGATTTCGCCCGCCGCCTTGTTGAACTGGTGCGCCCATTGCGCGGCGGTTTCAACGAATTCGAGCGCCATATCCTTGTTGTAACCGAGATACCAGGTATCCGCGCCGGCTTTGGCGGCGGCGCGCAGCGCGCTGTCGGCCGCCTCGGTCCAGGTGATACCGACGCGCCGCGATTTTTCGGCGACTTTGACCGGTGCTTGATCGGCGATCCAGCGGATCTGGTAGGGCAGCAGTATATCTTTGGGCTCGCGAGGGGCACGTGCGGATTCAATTTCGCTATTCATTACTGGCTACTCGCTTAGAGTCATGCGGGTTCGCGGCGTCCAGGCGTGACAAACTCACTCTGTGATCTCCAGCAACGCCTTGCGGATCCCCGCTTCCGCCTCCGGCGTCAATCCGCCGCCATTGCTATTCGCCGCCGCCCGCGCGGCCAGCACCACCTTGCGTTCCGCGGTGTCGACTTTTTGCGCGAAGTTCGCGCGCATCTCCTCGGCCCACTTCTTCTGCATAATCGAGGCCCGCGCCATGTGCGCCACGGTGCGCGCGAGCGCGCCCAGGTTGACCTGGGTCAAATCGCCCGCCTTGAGATCGACCAGCACTTCGAACAGATGCTGCTGGATGAGACGCAGTAGCGCCTCGCTCATGCGGTCTTCGTTCTCGGGCGAAGCTGCGACCACGGCGCGCGCCTCCGCCGTCGCAAGACGGATCGTATTGAGGCGTTTTTCGAGCTTGCTGCCGTAATTCCATACCGATGAAGGAGTAATCTGGCAGCCGTTCTCGCCGAGCCATTTGGCCAATCCGCGATAATCGCGGAAGCCGCCCTCGACCAGGCGATGGTCGAGTTCTTCGCGCACGGCGGCCGGCAGTTGCTTGAGCTTGCCCTTGAGCGGCGGACGCCCCGGCGCCTTGCCAGCGGCGGCGGGCGGCAGCGGTGCGCGCGCGCTCACCAGTATTTCCTCGGCCGCGCCACTCCCGGCGGCGCCGCGACCGTATACTCGACCACGTCGACGCCGTGGGCGGTCAGTTTCGCGTACCAGGTCGCACCGTTCTCGCCCTCCAGGTCCGCCAAAGTGAGATTGCGCAGATAGTCGAGTTCGCGCCGCACGCTGGTCATCGAGAGCGGCAGCTTGATATCGTTGAGCACGCGCCAGATGATATTCTCCGAGACCGCGATCGGACGGCCGGCGTCGAGCACCCGCAGAATCCGCCAGCGCGCCTCTTCCCGTTGTTTTTGTTCGAGGTCCAACCCGCCATTCATAGAGTCGTCTCTGACGCCGTCAATTGGCGGCGCTTTTCGTACATCCGCTCCCGCAGTTCCGAGATTTCCGCCCGCACCTCCGCACGCATCGCGTCGAGTTTGGCCTCGAGCGTGTTGCCGAACCTGATCCAGTCCTCGCGCCGCACGTAGTCGACCGGGAGTTGCGCCTTCAGATGAAGCAGTTCGCGTTCGACCGCATGTGAGAATTCGCTGCCGTCGCGCTTGATAGCGTCGATACGTCCCAGCAATTCGTCTTCATAGCGCGTCAGCAGCCAGCGAATCGCGCCGAGGTTGAGTGCTGCCAGCGCGACGAACGCGCCCATGAAGGTTGCGACCGCCTCCCAACTCATTGGTGGCGCCGCGCGACGCCGCATTCGCCCAATTCCGCGCGCGCCGTTTCCGCCGGCGCCTTCTCGTCCCGGAGGCCGCGCAAACGGCGGTCGATCGGAAAGGCGCGCGCCCGCGGGCTTGCATTCGGGCCTGCGGCCTGGCGTGAACATGAATTGCCAAGTGGATTACTCATTGCCAACCCTGATCGCCACAATGATCTTATTCATTTCCATGCCGGCCGCGTTCGGCCAGGTCCGGCTCCGCATTGGTCTTGAGCCTGACTGCCGCCGACATCGAGAGCAGAACCGTCGCCAGGCCGGCGCCGTAAGCGGCCGCGTCCGATGCAGAGAAATGACCCAGGTTGAAAACCGCCGCGGCCCAGAACATCACGTAAGCCGCCGCGCCGATCACGCCAACGATACGGGCGGCGTCGTAAGTCAGATTGTCTTTGCCGGTCAAGGCGTCCTGCAGCCACTTCATATCCGCCGCCGGTAATTATTCGTGCGCGTGATTGTCGAATCGCCGGGACTTACATTTGCGATATGCGCTGATCTCACCCGGAGACGGTCCGCGATACCAGGGGCGTCCGTGACGGTCGCGGCGCTACCGTTGTCGGCGTCGATGGCGCGGCGGATGACGGCTGTGGCGCCGCACAGCCGGCGATAACGGCGTCGCGTTCCTTGACCGCACCCTTGAGCAACACCACCGTCGCCGCATAAGCGCGTATAGTGTCGGCTGGCATCGCGGTAGGCGTTAATTGCGCGATTGGCAGCGCGGGCCGCCGCAGTTGCGGCACTTTGCAGTAGATCCGCTGGTAGACCGGCACGTTTACCATCACGGGCCGCGGCGCGGCAGTGAGGGGCGGGGCCAACGCGCAGCCGGCCAGCAGGACCAGGATCAGCGGGAGGGGGCGCTTCACCATTGGCCCAGCTCCGGTCCCTGCGCGTTGCCCCATTTGATGGCGCCTTCGCAATCGGAAGGCACGGAAGCGTGCTGAAGTGTCACGGCGCGCTGGTAATGGCTCCGCATAATCGCCGCGCCGCGACTAATGAGTTGCTGTTCGCGCTGATGAGCGGCCACTTCGGCCTCCCCCATTTTCTGCCGCAATGCCTCGACTGCGGCGTTCTGCCGGGCGACGGCGCTTTGGAAGGCGGCGTTGCTCGCGCTCAAGTCCGCCACCTGGTTTTGCAGTGTCGTGGCCTGGACGCGGGCAGCGTCGCGCTGATGAATCAGCACTCCGCGATATATCAGTGCCGTGGCGATCACGATCGCCAGCGCGGCCGGCTTCCATAGCGTTGTCAGTGCAAAGGGCATCGGCGTCTCTCATCTCCTCGCGCTCCACGGTTGTCCGGCAATCCTCTTTCGTTCGTTGTCTTTCTCTGATCGCGCCAGGTGCGTCGCCGTATCGTTGGCGCGCCGGGGAAGTTGCCGCGCGCCAACGATGCGGTTATCTCAGTTGCTATGCCGCCTTGGCCGGATGTGCCGCCGCTGAAGCCTGCGCCGCGCCGGCATTGCTCTCGACCGCCGCCGCGACCGTCGCCGCGCCATGGTCGTCCACCGCCGCCGCATGCTTTTCGATTGCGCCGGCGAGCTTGGCGACGGCGGCGGCGTGATGCTCGACCGCGGCCGCATGGCTATGACTGCCGGTGACGCCCGCATTGGCGGCCCCGGCCGCCACGCCCACGGTATGCTCCATGGCGGTCAGGCGGCCGTCGAGCGTATGCACCAGCGCCATCGCGTCGGCCGAGAGCTTACGCCCGAAAATAGCCCCGAGTACGAATCCGCCGAGCGCGGCCACGACAAAACCTGCGATGTTGGCGTAAATCATTTCCGTCATTTTCCTTTTTGCCCGCCGCCCGCCGGCGAGAGGTTACGAGAGTTGCTTCGTCCGCAGGCCATACTCGTGCGCCGCGCGCCATGGCGCGATTCACCGCTCATTCGTAAGCGCGATTCAGCCAGCCGGCGAGAAATTCACGGTCGCCGTTGGGGCGGCGGCCGCGGGCGAGCGCCGCCAGTATGCGGTAATAGCCAGCCGCCTCCGAACGCAGCGCCGCTATCAGCGCCAATTGGTTGGCCGCCGCCGCGGCCGCGCAGGTTTGCTTGCCCAATACTCCGTCTTCCAGCAAGGGCTTGCCGCAGGCGCGCAACGCCCGCTGCAGGCATTTGGCCGCATGCACGGGCCCGATATTGACCGCGAGATCGAATAGCTTGACGCCCGCGAGTCCCGGCAACTCGGAATAGTTGAAGCGCAGCCACCAGTCGCGATAGTAAATCGCGGCCGCCGCTTCTTTGGTCAGCGACTTGATATCCAGTTGCGGGTAGTCGCGCTTGCAGATGCCGAACTTGGTTTCGCCGCCCGCATCGGCGGGATTGTCCACATAGCCGCCCTCATCGCTGAGCACGCGCGCCATGGCGCGGCGGAAAGCGGGCGGATAGTCGGAAGCCCGGTTTGAATATGCAGTCGCCACGGCTGGCAAGTTACGTAGAGCCGCCAAACTTCATAAGGGTGAAATATTTCATCGCGTTAAGCGTAAATCCTCGCGAAGCGGCGCCGTAATCAACACTCAGTGGAACGGTGTGAAAATCCAACGTGGAAAGGAGAAGAGGATTAAGCCGGCAAAAGACAGTAATGGCGAATATCGCTCAAGCCGGAACCGCGGCTCAATTGCCCTGGAGTTTAAAAAGCCAGAGATGCCGCTTGATCGATAAAGGGAGATCAACCTGCGAAAAGAATTGGCTCGGACCGCGTCCTCGTGTCACGCCGCCTTGACAAGGT
>JBOHWJ010000612.1:0-4875 GCA_050736495.1 Binataceae bacterium (SeqCode)
GCTCTGCACAAGCTGCCGTGTGGTCATTCCGAGCGTTTCTCGCGGAGCTGTAGGCGAAGCGAGCAGAGGAGTCTGCGACGTGCGTTTAGAATCGGCGAGGACTCCCTGATTCTGTGCTTTTCTGAAGGTTTTCCGGGATTCTTCACTTCGTAGACTCCGCTCAGAATGACAAAAATGACTTGTGCAGAGGTTCCTTAGCGGGTGTTTGAAAGCAGCAAAAGATCAAGATGAATCGTCCTTCATTCTCAACACCCTGCTGGAGACTGCCAAGCGGCCACAATCATCGACCGATCCGACCAAAGTCGGATTTACAGATTTCGCGATCACCGCGAAGATTCATTCGCGGAGCGGAACTCCAAATCTACGACACCCGGCATATGTTGGCCGAGATTACGCCCAAGACCGGGCGCCGCCCGGATACTCATCCCAGAGCCGTGGTGATTTCTGTACGACCATTATTTACGGAACGGTGGTCATCATGTTGGGAATTAGCGAGCAGATAGTCGACGTATATCGCGAGGCGGGCAGCCTTTGAGGCGGGGTCAACCTGGTAGTTCGGCAACGCGAATCTCGATCGGTTTCTCGGTCTCGTGCTTCTCATCCGTGTGATCGCAGGCATGTACTTAGTCATCCAAGAGATCAATGGAGCATTGGGCAAAGGTGGCCTGCACAGGCTGTTCCTCAAAACAGAGACAATGCCACGCAGGCGTAGACTCCTGTGCAACGAGTAAGGCGGCAGCCTGGTCTCCGAACATTCCAAGAAGGGTCGATCCGCCCGAACAAGGGAACTCCGAGACTGTCCAGCCGCCGATCGCGGCGGCAAGTCCGTTTAATGCCAATGGGAGCACTCAAGTGAAAAAGACTATCTCAAGTCCAATGTATATTGCCTTCGCGCTAATCCTGGCCGGATGCGCGGGTGCTTCGGCAACGCAGCAGTCTCAAAGCCCGCCAGCCGCGGGCAGTCGCCCTTCTCGAATCGTAGTCTATCCTTTTGCGGTCAATCCGGCCGATATCACGCTTAATCAGAGCGTCGTGCAACGCGCTTACAGAAGCGTATCCGGCGAGGACGAGGGCGCGGCGCAACTTCAAATGGCGCGTAACACCGCTGAAAGTGTCTGTCAGGAAGTCGTGAGCGCACTGAAGGAGAAGGGCTGGAACGCTATATGTCAGAATCGCGGGACTCCGATAGCCGGCGACAATCTAGTGATAATAGACGGTGAGTTCACTGATATCAGCGAGGGAAACCGGTTGCGGCGGACGGTGATAGGTTTTGGCGCAGGAGCTTCGACGCTTGACGCCAGCATTCATATGTATCAACGAATGGGAGGATCTTCCCATCAGTTGCTCCAATTTGCCACCCATGCGGACAGTGGCAAGATGCCGGGAGCAGCGGTTATGGCCCCTGTGGGTGTGGCGGCGGGCGCTGGCGCGGGAGCCGTAGTCGGTACAAATGCCGCTCTCGGAGGTGCGAAAGCCCATACATCGTCTATTGGGGTTCTCGGCGACAAGACGGCGAACCAGATCGTCGATCAAGTCGAAGGATATTGTAGCCAACACGGATGGATTCCCAGAGCACCCGGCGGTTTCTGATGCAGCGGCGCCGACAGGATTATTGGCCGCGCCATGCTCTCGTCGCGCCTTGGAAGCGGCATTGTCTCAGTGATTGAGGTAGTGGTTTTCCTGGCGGCCCAAAGCCGTGCCCGGACCGTTGCGATTGCTGGGCAATCACCATCGCTGAGCGCTCCCGCGTACGCGAGCCGGGCAACGGGGCTCTGAAGCCGATTCCATCTCTGTGACCGGTAATGCGCGCGCCTCTCGGCATCGGCCGCCTGCGCGAAATGCCGGTGCCACGCCATTCGCACTGTCGTTTCGAACAAAGATGCAACACAGGCTGTTCAACAGCGGAACGGACCTGTCGAACCCCGTCAATCAGATTAGTGCTCGCAATTACTACTTTCCCTATAAGAACCGCGACTACCGAAACAATGTGATCCTGCGTGTCGATGAAAAACCTCGCGAAGGGCTGTCGCTGGCCGCCGAGGTCATCCTATCAGCCGTCTATCGTCGCGGACGACGCTGCTTCGGCACCGGAGACTCGTACGTCGAGGCCCTCTTTACGCCTTGGAAGACCAATTACCTCAGGATCACAGTATGCGGGGCGATGGTGTTGCCGACCGCGTCATTGGCAACGCTTGGTTCTGGAAAATGGCAACTCGCGCCGATCGTGATACCCTTGATGTATCCTTTAACCGCGAGAGTTGGCTCCATTAGTCGAGCTCGACGATTAAGGAACCAATGCGATCTTCCAGTGATCTTCGTTTCGCCCGGATCAGGTCGTGAAACCGCCGGCGGGCTTGCGACACGGGAAAGCTAAACACCATATCCGCGCAACCAGCACCCGGCTGCCCTGGTTTATTGAGACATGGACGACAAGAGTCGCTGGATCGGCTCTTGGCTGACTGTGATTAGTCCCTGGCGCGGCTGATTCAGGTCGAGCGTGACGAAGACGGCGAAAGTCACGAGCAAGATGAAGCAAAGTGTGCCGGCGGTGTCTGCTCTGCCCGATATTGCCTGCTCACGCCGGACCAGCAGCGTCGCGGCGATAGAGGACGCGAGCAGCAATTATACAATGCTCGTTGGCAAGCGGTCTCTGACAGCGGCAAGCCGGGCGGCATGCTGCTGGTTACACCGTTTAGCGTGTTGGTAAGCGGGACGGCGATTGGCGCACCTTCGTCCAGAGCTTCTGCCACCAGTCGAGTAAATTGGCTTTGCATCTGCTCAAACTGTTGAAGTGCTTCTTCGAAAGCTTCTCTTTCTAACGGCTCGTGAGTTACCTGGAGGCGGAGCTCGGCGTAATCACGGATGAATGTCCGCAATTTGGTGCGCAGGGGTTCCTTGAGGAGGGTGGCGCAGGTGTAGAAGTCGCCGATCGCATTACTGTCGGCGGCCAGCATTGTCCTTCGGTTGTCGTGCTTGAGGATCGACATTCCGAACGTAAAGGCGAGCAACAGTCCCAGTAGCATCAACCGCAACGCGCTTGGCTCATTTGCTGCCGATACTCCGCTACCGAAATGATTCGCTGTGCGCGCGTGTCCCAGAGAATGTATTTCAAGGCTTTAGGAACCTGAGATAACTTCACGCGGGTGACGTCCGAAAAGAGATGCTGATATTCGTTGTGGCAGTTGATCAGGCAATAGTTGGGAATTTTCGCGGATAGATGGTGAATGTGATGATAGGCGATATTGGCGGTGAACCAGTTTAGCCAGCGCGGCAGAATCAGAAAACTCGATCCCTCGATCGCGCCGGTGTCGTAATCCCAATGTCTGCTGTCGCTCGCATAGGAGTTCGCGAAATTATGCTGCACGGTGAACAACACGATACCCGCGGCGCCGGCGAGCGATGTGCTGATTAAGTAAATCGTGAAGAACAGCACCGTCCCGCAGGCCCAGCACATCAACACCCATATGCTGAGTAGCGCGACGTTGTTCCAGAACATATGCCAGTACTCTTTTTTCGATTGCCAATAGCGCGTCTCAAAGCTGGCGGCGAGCGCCTTGATCGTGAGGTTTGGCTGAGCAACTTTACCTTTAACAATATGGGTCACGAGGCCGATACTGCCCTTGAGCCAGGTAAAGCGCGGGTTAAAAATCACATATATCAACCCGGCCAAGGGCGCGACCGCGATGCTGCACTTGCGTCTGTACATGCGTTGCTTCGCGTCGGTCATTGCCTCATATTCATCAACCGATAGCGTGGTGTACAGTCCGCGGTACTTATCCCAATCGCCATTGTGCGCATGGTGATAATTATGATGCCGCGACCACACGTACTGCGGCATGCCCGCGACCACGCCCAGCAGAAAACCGCACGCGCGATTGAGCCACCGCGTGCGAAACAAGCTGCCATGGCCGCATTCGTGCATCAGCACAAAAATGCGCAAAGCGAACAAGCCGATCAGCAACGCCGCAAGGGCGGTGAGCCAGCGGGAAACGTCGACACTCAACACGGCGACCCACCAGAGGAATGCAAGGGACGCCAGCGTCGTCAGAACTTGCGTCAATCCTTTAACATTATCAGCCTGAGAATACCGAAGAATAATGGCCCGCTTCTCTTCCTTTAGGCGGACCGACGACACGATAGAGCGGCTCGGTTTCGAGCTATTATCCGGGATTTTCATCAGCTGGGATTTTCCGCTTTATCTCTCCAAGCACTCGATTCCTTAGTCCATTGGCGGCGCCATCGTCAACTCCTCGCCCGCTCTCACAATCGCGACCGGCTCCCAGTAGCCACGTGGACAAACTCGAGCCCCTCGAACAGCCTTCAGTTAAGTCGTAAGTGGCAGATCGTTGAAGTAACGGGTCGTCGGCGATGTCGCTGGCGACCCGTTTTGTCGTCCAGAATGGACCGCTAATTCACCCGCAGGACGATTTTGCCGAAATGCTCACTAGCCTGCATAATGCGCTGGGCTTCGGCGGCGTCCGCCAAAGGTAAGGTTTTGTAAATCGCCGGCTTTAGCCGCCCAGCGTTCACCGCCTCACCGAATTGATTCATAAAGCCCGTCACGATCCGAGCCTTCTCTTCGGGCGGGCGCGTCCTCAGAGTCGAACCGATAATGCGGAGATGGCGGCGCAGAACCGCGGCGAGGTCGATTTCAGCGCGCGCCCCGCGCATCAGGCCAATCAGTACGAGCGTGCCCTCAGCCGCCAATGACGCGAGATTTTCAGCCAGGTAGGCGCCGCCGATATGATCAAGAACCACGGTGACACCTTGATTTTGAGTCGACGCGAGAACTTTTGGAGCGAAAGGGCCGCGTTTGTAATTGATCGCGACGTCCGCGCCAAACCTGAGGCATTGCTCACACTTCTCGTCCGACCC
>JBOHWJ010000613.1:0-3261 GCA_050736495.1 Binataceae bacterium (SeqCode)
GTAAAGTACGCCCGCCTTCTCCACGTTGATGGTGCCGGCGATTAGTTCGCCGCCGCGCCAGGCGCCGACGAAACACAGGTAGCGCTTTAAGTGTGCTCGGGCCAGGTTGAAGAACTCGCGAGTCAAATACTGCCGGCCCCAATAGAGTTTTTCGATGGTCGAGAGGTAAATCCTGTACATCGGACCAAACATCGAGTCGGGAATCTCGGCGCCCTTCTGGATGCGGATCTCGACGCCTTGATGACCGAGCGCGGCGCGTTCATGGCGTACGGCGTAGCGGCGTTTGCTTTTGAGCTGCCCCAGGTAATCGTCGAAGCTCGCGAAGCCGGTATTGCGCCAGTGGTACTGGTAACCGAGGCGCTGCAGAAAGCCTAATTCCGCCAGCGTCGTGGCTTCATCTTCTTCGCAAAAATTGATATGGACCGAGGAAAATTTGTTGTCGGCGCACAGTTGGATCAACGCGCGGCCGAGCAGCGTGATCATCTGGCGGCGATTGGCGCCCGGCGCAATCAGGAAACGCCGTCCGGTGTGCGGGGTGAAGGGCACGCCGACCAGCAATTTTGGAAAATAGCTGATGCCCGATCGTTCAGCCGCGTCCGCCCAGCCATGGTCGAAAACGAATTCGCCCATGCTGTGGCTTTTGAGGTAGAGCGGGCAGGCGGCGGCGATTTTGCCGCCGGCGCGAATCACCATGTGGCACGGTGACCATCCGGTACTGCGCGCCGCGCTCTTCGACTCCTCCATCGCGAAGAGCCAATCCCAGTCGACGAAGGGCGAGTCGTCGGGGCTGAGCAGTGTATTCCAGGCGGCGCGCGGGATGTCACGGATGCGCTCGATCACGGCGACTTCGACTTTGCCGCTGGAATTATCGTTCTTGGACGCCATCGAGAATAACGGGAACCTCGAAACTTCGAGCTTAGTCGGCGGGTGTTGTCATGCAAAGACATGCGCCCGATTTTCACTCTGAAGAGATAGCCACGCGGCGTGGTGGCACCCATGCCTCGGCGTGGTTAATTTGGTAAAGTAAGGGTGGGAGAATGGCCGCGACGGCGACTTTGTCTGGACGATGGTGAAAGACAGAATGCGCAACCTGATTCATGCCCGCAGCCGGCGCGATGGCGGCGAAGGCGGTGATCGCGGCCGCAACGGCGAAATCGTCACTGAGCGGCGCACCAAGGAACAGATCAAGACCAAGAAGCCGCCGTTGTACAAGGTGATCCTGCTCAATGATGATTACACGCCGATGGAGTTTGTGGTCGAAGTGCTAAAATCGATCTTTCACAAGGCGCATGCGGAGGCGACTCGCATCATGTTGCACGTGCACCAGAACGGCATGGGCGTTGCCGGCGTCTATCCATATGAAATTGCCGAGACCAAAGTTCATACGGTCGAGGAACTCGCGCGCGAAAGCCAGTATCCGCTCAAGTGTGTAATGGAGAAGGAGTGAACGCTGGCGATGCCCACGAGGCGCGACCGCGTGACGCGGCCCGGCCGGGGAGGTTCTTAATCCCGCGATGCCGTCTTCGGGTGTGATGATAAGCCGGGAACTGCAAATTACCTTGCAGCTTGCCATGACCGAGGCCCTTAATCGGCGCCATGAGTATGTCTGCCTGGAGCATCTGCTGTACGCGATGCTGCATGATGCGACCACCAGCAACGTCTTGCAGCATTGCGGCGCCGACCTCGAGGGGCTGCGCAAGAAGCTCCAGAAATACCTCGACGAGAACGTCGAGCGGCTGCCGCGCGGCGAGCATCTACAGCCCCATTACGCGACCGGCGTTCAGCGCGCCCTGCAACGCGCCGCGCTCCATGCGCAATCCGCCGGGCACTCTGAAATCAACGGCTCGGCGGTGTTGGTCGCGATGTTCCAGGAGGCCGAGTCACAGGCCATCTACCTGCTGCAGGAGCAAGGTGTCACGCGCTTCGACGTCATCAACTTTATCTCACACGGCGTCTCCAAGACCGGCGCCGACGAGGACCGCCGCGTACGCGGCGCCGGCGACGAGGAGCCCGAGAGTGAAGCCGAGGGCGACGCGGAGCCCGATGACGATGGCGCGCCCAAACTCTCGCCGGCCAAGGCTTTGCGCACCTACGCGGTAAATCTCAATGAGCGCGCGGCCAAGGGTCAGATCGATCCACTGATCGGCCGCAAGAACGAAATCGAGCGCGCCGTCCACGTGCTGCTGCGCCGGCGCAAAAATAATCCGGTGTTCGTCGGCGAAGCGGGTGTGGGCAAAACCGCGCTGGCCGAGGGTCTCGCGCTTGCGGTGCACGAAGGCAAGGTGCCCGACTCGCTCAAAGACGTGCAGATTTTCGCGCTCGATATGGGCGCGCTGTTGGCCGGCACGCGTTTTCGCGGTGACTTCGAGCAGCGGCTCAAGGCCGTCATCAAGGCCGCCACCGGCAATCGCCGCATCATTCTTTTCATCGACGAAATTCACACCATCGTCGGTGCCGGTTCGGCCTCGGGATCGACCATGGACGCCTCCAACCTGCTCAAGCCCGCACTGGCTTCGGGTGAGCTGCGCTGCATCGGGTCGACCACCTACCAGGAATACAAACGCTCGTTCGATCGCGACAAGGCACTCGGCCGCCGTTTCCAGCGCATCGACGTGCTCGAGCCGAGCCCCGAAGAGGCGGTGCAGATTCTCAACGGGCTCAAGCCGCATTACGAAAAACATCACAGTGTCCGCTACACTGCGGCGGCGATTCGCGCGTCGGTCGAACTTTCCTCGCGCTATATCAATGACCGCTATTTGCCCGACAAGGCCATCGACGTAATGGATGAGGCGGGCGTCGCCGGGCATCTGCGCGCCAAAAAAGACGAGACCGTTACCGTCGGCGCGCGCGACGCCGAGCGCACGATCGCGCGAATGGCGAAGATACCGGAGCGGACGGTGTCGTCGTCGGATCGCGCGCGGCTGCAGAATCTAGAGGACGAACTGAAGGCGGTGGTCTATGGACAGGACCCGGCGATCGAAGCGGTCGCCCGCGCCATCAAGATGGCGCGTTCGGGTCTGGCGCATCCGGACCGCCCCGTTGGCGCTTTCCTTTTCGCTGGTCCGACTGGCGTGGGCAAGACCGAGGTCGCGCGCCAGCTCGCCAAGGTGATGGGCGTCGAGTTGCTGCGCTTCGACATGAGCGAGTACATGGAGCGCCACACCGTGTCGCGGCTGATTGGCGCGCCGCCGGGCTATGTCGGCTTCGATCAGGGCGGGCTCCTGACCGACGCGATCAACAAGAATCCACATTGCGTGCTGC